>CBIHRE010000278.1:0-6852 GCA_966212385.1 uncultured Akkermansia sp.
TTGGTTGGCTGCCCGACGCACAAACGCGTCGCGCGCGGCGAGGTAGGCCTGAAAGCGAAGCGTGGCGGCGAGGCAGGTACGGGGGGCTTGGAGCGGCACGGGCGTCCCGCCCGTGGACGCGGAAGCGTCGCGCTTCCCTGCTACCAATCCCACGGGCGGGACGCCCATGCCACGGCAACGCAGCGCGAGACGGCCAAGACGGCGCGAGGCGGCGGCGTGCGGCGCTGGGCTTTCGCGGCGCGGGCCGACGGAGTCCCAGCGCGTGTTGATTTCCCAGCGCGAGTTTCCGGCGAAGGCCTGCGCGTCGGTGGCGAGCAGGCCGCGCGCGAGCGTGCGGGCCGAGGCTGCTCCGAGATCGGCGTAGCGGCGCAGGCCGGCGGCGAGTAGCGTGGCAGGATCGTCGCCACGTTGCGGGTCGAGCCAGAGCGAGGCCGCGGCGGCGTCCATCAGCGTGGTGGTGCTAAGCGCGAGCCGGTAGGGCTCCCAGCTCGTGACGAGGTAGCCGTCTGCGCGCACGGCCTGCGCGCGACGCCACCAGGCGGCGAGGTTCTGCAGGCGCTCGCCCCAGACGGGCGCGACCTCGTGGCGGAAGGCGCCGTTCATCGGACATGCCCAGTAGGCGACGCCTGCGGCGCGGAGGGCGGGGGCGAGTTCGTATTCGGAAAAATTATACAGCTCCATCCGCGGCCGCTGAGCGAAGGGGTGGTAATACCAGTCGTAAGCCGCCATGGTGGGACGCGTCGTCCCTGACGCGTCCGGCCCGGTGGGTTTGGGCAGGAGCGGGATCGCCTCGGGCAGGAGCGCGAGCATGTCGGCCCATAGACCGAGCCGCAGGCCGCGGGCCGCGGCGATGCGGTGCAGGCGCGCGACGTGGCGCGCGAAGTGGCCGGCGAGGCCGACTTCGGCGATCTCGGCGCGGGAGAGCGGGTGTTTACCGAGGTGAAAACTCTCGTCGAGGCCGACGTGGATTTCGCCGGCGGTGCAGAACGGGGCGAGGTCGCCGATGAGCTTTTCGGCGAGCTCGGGCATGCGCGGATGGAGCGGGCAGATTTGGCCGACGGGCAGGGCGGCGCCGGTGGTGGGGTCGCGAAGTTCGTTCAGGTCACGCCAGGCCTCGGTCTTGATGAGGTATTGGGTGTGGCCGAGGAGATTGCCGATCGGGACGACGCGGATGCCGCGCGCGGTGGCGGCGGAGACGAGTTTTTCGAAATCGCGCCAGGCGTAGGCGTCGGTGCGGGCGACGCCGGGTAACGAGGGATAATCGACCGAGTCCTCGAGGTGGAGATAGAGCCGTTCGTAGCCCCAGTCCGCGTAGCGGGGCAGGAGGGCGAGGAGGTGGTCGAGACGCTCGACTTGGCGGGCGAGGTCCCACTGGAAGGCGCGGAGCATGGTCGCGATGCGAAATGACCTACGGCCAATGTCCAACGACCAATGTCGAACCGCGGGAACAAAATGGCCCGGGATGTTGGTCGGAGAGTTGGTGTCAGACCTGAAAGACCACGCTCAAGAGCAGCAGAACGGCGGGCGTGAGGACGATCCAGCGCGAGCGGGGTTCGATGCGCAGCTGGGCGATGGGCACGCCCCAAGTGCGGGCGAAGCCGAGGGTGAGTTTCATGAACAGGACGAGCATCCAGAGCGGCCAGGCAAGAAGGATGCCGGTGCGGATCGCGTCGGGAACGCAGCGAAACAGCACGCCGAGGCGGTCGATCAAGGTCGGGCTGGCTTCGGGCGCTCCGGAGTTGTCCGAGATCCGAGCTCCGGTCGGCAAGGTGTCGAGGATGCGGTGCGTTGCGCGGCCGTCGCGGGCGACGAGTTCGCCTCCGGAGGAGTTGGTCAGCCGGCGGTAGAATCGGACGTTGCCGCCGAGGAACACGATGTGCCCGCCTTCGCCGCCGTAGGGGCTGTCTTTGCGCCATTTTCCGGTTTCGAGGTCGAGCCCGCGGGTCCAGGCGATGGGCGTGGTTCCGGGGTGTTGGTCCGTGAGGCCGCCGAGGACGACCGTGAACAGATGGGGCAGTTTTGAGAACCGCGGGTCGAGCGTGCGCGAGCCGTCGGGGGAGGCCATCAGAACCGTCGTGAGATCGGGTGGAATGGCGGCGCGGTTTTCGCTGGCCACCCAGCAGGTCGCGTCGTTGAGCCCGCCGTGCAGAGCCAAGAGGCGGGCGTAGTCGGGCAAGTCGGCGGCATCGGGGAGACGGCCTTGGTGGTCGCCCGCGTAGATGAGGCTGGCTTGGCCGATCATGCGGAGGTTGCTCGAGTCGACGCTGCGGGCGGCGGTGCGGTGGTGCGACGGCGCGACGAACTCGGCGGAGATCGTGACCAAGATACCTCCGCTGAAAAGCGTCAGCACGAAGGCGGCGAGCGCGCTGAAGAACCACTTGGCGATGTGGTCGAGGAAGATCATCGGCGGTGCCGTCTTTGTCTGTTGCGACGGCACGGCGGGCAAAAATAAAAAGCCCGGCGCGCGCGAGGCGGCCGGGCCAAGGGGATGTCGCCGGGTGTTTTCCCGGAAGAGGCTTAGCCGCGCTTTTGGGCGATGAGCTGCTCGAGCTTCACGATATCGGCGCTGAAAAGGCGGATGCCTTCGGCGGTCTTCTCGGTGGCGAGGGCGTCCTCGTTCATGGCGAAGCGGAAGGCCTTCTCGTCGAAGCTGACTTTCTTGAGGTCGGCCTTGGCGGCGGTCGCGGCGTCGAGCTTCTTGGCGACGGGGGCCTCGCTCTTGGCGAGCTCGGCGAGGAGCGTCGGGGCGATGGTGAGGAGGTCGCAGCCGGCGAGTTCGAGGATCTCGCCGACGTTGCGGAAGGAGGCGCCCATGACCTCGGTCTTGTAGCCGAATTTCTTGTAGTAGGTGTAGATCTGGGTGACGGAGACGACACCGGGATCCTTGGCGCCGGCGAAGTCGCCGGTGGGGTTCTTGGCCTTGTGCCAGTCGAGGATGCGGCCGACGAAGGGCGAGATGAGCTGGATGCCGGCTTCGGCGCAGGCGACAGCCTGGGCGAAGGAGAAGAGGAGGGTGAGGTTACAGTGAATGCCTTCCTTTTCGAGGATCTCGGCGGCCTTGATGCCTTCCCAGGTGGAGGCGATCTTGATCAGGACGCGGTCCTTGGAGATGCCGGCCTTTTCGTAGAGGGCGATGATCTCGCGGGCCTTCTTGAGCGTGCCTTCGGTGTCGAAGGAGAGGCGGGCGTCGACTTCGGAGGAGACGCGGCCGGGGACGATCTTGAGGATCTCGAGGCCGAAGACGACGAGGAGGCGGTCGATGACCTGGTCGAGGGAGGCGGTCTTGGGGGAGTCGGAAATGGCCTTGTCGAGGAGGGCCGCATACTCGGGCATGGCGGCGGCCTTCAGGATGAGGGAGGGGTTGGTGGTCGCGTCGCGGGGGGCGAACGCCTTCATGCTTTGGAAGTCGCCGGTGTCGGCGACCACGGTGGTCAGGGCTTTGAGCTGGTCGAGTTGGGTGGCCATGGATGGAAAAGCGGAAGAAGCGGGAGTGAGGGTAGGCGGGGATTCGTTGTCCAGATGGTCGCGATAAGGCGGCTGGACGGAAACGATCACCAAAGGCGGCGGCGTGCGGGTGTCACGCCTGCGGCGCGTCCGTGTTCGGCAAATTATTTCTCAACCAGATGAGCGCGCTTGATTCGTCGGCGAAGGCGCCGTCGAGCTGGGCCTCGAAGGCGCTGTCGAGCAGGCGCTTGAATTCGGGACCGGGTTTGAGCCCGGCCGCGATGAGGTGGCGGCCGAGCAAGATCGGTCGCGGCGCGCCGTCCGCGAGCGCGAGTTCGGCGGCGCGGGCGAGGAGGCGTTCGATGAGGGGGAGGCTTTCGGCGCCGGTGAGCGGCGGGCGACCGTTCGCGTCGGCACGCATGACGGCGGCGAGGTCGGCGAGCGTGGCGGGGTGAAGCCGACGCGCGAGCCGACGAAGGGCATTGGAGCCTAGGCCGTCGGAGCCTCCGTGGTGGTGGACCATATGGTTGGCGACGAGCGGTGTGATCGCGGGCGCGTGGCCGTGCGGGGCGCCGATGCGGCGGAGAAACGCTTCGGCGACGGGAAGGCCGGCCGGCTCGTGTCCGGGGCTGGTCCAGCGGAGGAGGCCGGAGCCGGCTGGTTTTTCCTCTTGGCGCGTGCAGGACGGCTTGCCCACGTCGTGGAGCAGCACGGCGAACATGAGCAGGCGACGGCGACGGGGAGGGGAGGCGCGCCACTCGGGATCGCGAGCGAGGGCGTCACAGCAATGGCCGGTGTGGGTGAACACGTCGCCTTCCGGGTGCCATTCGGGGTCCTGCGGGCAGCCGGTGAGGGCGGCGATTTCGGGGAAATGGGCGAGCCAGCCGGTTTCGGAGAGGACGCGCAGGCCGCGGGAGGGGGTGGAGGATTTTTCCGCCCATTTTTCCCATTCATGCCAGACACGCTCGACCGGCAGTTCGGCAAAAGTTGCGGCGATGGAGCGGCAGAGCGTGGCGGTGCCGGGGTCAAGGGTAAGGTCGAAGCGGGCGGCCAGTTGCATGCCGCGCAGGACGCGGAGGGGGTCCTCGACGAAGGCCGGGCTGGTGTGGCGGAGGAGGCGGGCGCGGAGATCGGCTTCGCCGCCGTGCGGATCGATCAGGCGTCGGGCGAGCGGATCCCACGCGATGGCGTTGATCGTGAAATCGCGGCGCGCGGCGGCCTCGCCATCGCCAAGCAGCGGATCGGGCTCGACCTTGAAGCCGCGGTGGCCGGCGCCGGTCTTGGACTCGCGGCGGGGGAGGGCGATGTCGTATTCGGTGCCGGAGCGAAGCCGAAGCTTGATGACGCCAAAGCTGCGCCCGACCACGTCGGTCGAGCCCATCGGGGTCAGAACCTTCAGGAGATCGTCGAAGGAGGCGCCGCCTACCTCGATGTCGAGGTCCTTGGCTTCCAAGTTGAGCAGCCAATCGCGCACCGCGCCGCCCACGATCCGGGGACGGCCTACGGAGCGCAGGGCTTCGAGGACGGGAAGGAGTTCGGACGGAAGATTCACGCGGAAACGGGCCGGCGAAGGCCTTCGACGGCGAGGAAAGCCCAGCCGGCCAGAAACGCGACGCCGCCGAGGGGCGTGATGGGGCCGAGGAAGCGCGGAGCTCCGAGCGCCAGCGCGTAAAGTGAACCGGAGAAGAGCAGCGAGCCGATCAGCCAGCACACCACGGCCCGGCGGAAAGCCGGTCGGCGCTCGGCTTGGGCGGCGGCCCAAGCCAGCAAGGCCAGACAGGCGATGGCGTGGGTAAGTTGATAGGTGCTGGCGGTTTGCCATGCGGAGGTGCTGCCGTGTTCGGCCAGTCGTTCCTTGAGCGCGTGGGCGCCCAAAGCCCCGAGGACGACGGAGATGAACCCATTCAGAGCGGCAAAAAAGACCAAAAAGGAGGGTTTGGACATGGAACTTTGAGTGGAAAATGTGGACTTGTCGGTGCTTGCCGACGGTTTTGTCAGGGGGAAACGGAACTTGCCTTTTACAAGTCCTTCGTTCTCCTGCGAGCCGTCGTCTAACCAACGACACAACCAAACCAACCAAACCAACCATGATCAAGCAGACCGCTCTCGCTCTCGCCGCCATCTCGGCCGGCGTTTCCGCTCAAGCCGCTGAGGCCGCCAAGTCCGACCTCTCCGTGACCGTCGACGTCACCTACGTCTCCGACTACGTGTTCCGTGGCGCCAAGCTCGGCGACGCTTCCATCCAGCCCTCCGTCGAGGCCGCCTATGCCGACTTCTACGCAGGCGCCTGGCACACCAGCGAGATCAGCCACAACGATGGCGCGACCGAGACCGACTTCTACGCCGGCTACGGCTACAAGCTGAACGACAAGATCAAGCTCGACGCCGGTGCGACCGCCTACACCTACAACGGTGGCGGCAACAACGACACCATCGAAGGCTATGTCGGCGTTTCCGTCGATGTCCTCCTCAGCCCCTCCGTCTACGGCTACTACGACTTCGATCTCGATGTCGCCACCGTCGAGGCCTCCATCGGCTACAGCATCCCGGTTGACGCCATCAAGGCCTCCATCGATCTCTCCGCCAAGGTTGGCAACGTCTCCGCCCCCGGCGAAGACTACACCTACGGCGTCGCCGGTGTCGCCATCCCCTACAAGCTCAGCGAGACCGCCACCCTCACCGTTGGCGCCGATTACATCATCAACGACTCCTCTTCCATCACCGGTTTCTCCGGCGACGGCGACGACATCGTTGTCGGCAAGGCCGGCGTCTCCATCGGCTTCTAATCTCGCTTCGCGAGCTTAGCCCGAAGGGATCCTTCCATTCATTCGAGACCCGTCCCCGTTCGCGCGGGGGCGGGTTTTTCCTTTTCCTCGTAAATGAACGGTTGACAGCTCCGCCTGCGGGCTATGCCTTCCACCTCTTTTCTCATGAAAACGTTCCTCGCCAAGCAGGAGACCGTTCAGCCCAAGTGGTATCTCATCGATGCCGAGGGCGAGGTTCTCGGCCGCATCGCCGTGAAAGCCGCCAACATCATCCGCGGCCGTCACAAGGCTTCCTACACCCCGTCCGTCGACACGGGTGACTACGTCGTCATCATCAACGCCGAGAAGGCGGTCGTCACCGGCAAGAAAGAGGAGCAGAACGAGTATATGTTCTTCTCCGGCTTCGTCGGCGGCGAAAGCTATCGTTCCCTCTCCCAGCAGCGCGAGCGTCACCCCGAGTTCCTGATCGAGCACGCCGTCAAGGGCATGCTCCCCAAGAACCGCATCGCCGCCAAGATGCTCACCAAGCTCCGCGTGTTCGCCGGCGCCAAGCACGGCCACGAGGCGCAGAACCCGGTCAAAGTCTCCGTTCGCTAAGCACCTTATCCCATGAGCGCTGAAACCACCGTTTTCCTCGGCACCG
>CBIHRE010000279.1:0-6805 GCA_966212385.1 uncultured Akkermansia sp.
AGCCGTCCACGCGCGTGGCCTTTTTGGCTCCGGGCTTTTTCTCCAAGCGGACCGGCAGGCGATTTTCCACGCCGTGATCGGCCCGGTTGAGGTGCTCGGCCACGAGCATGAAGCGCAGCTCGTCGCGCTTGAGCAGGCCGCGAAACACGCGCTCGGCCAGGCGGTCGCGCTCGGCCTCGAAGCGTTTGCGAATCTCCTCCGCGATGAAGACGTAGTTGGCCACCACGAGTTCTCGCGGGTGTTTGGCTAGGAGAGTCTCGAACACGCTGCGCACGAGGCCGAAGCCGCGCCACGGATTGGGCAGTGCCTCCAGCACATGGCCGGCGAGAAAAGCGTAGTCGAGCTGGGCCGCGGCGGTGGAGACGTGGCGCACGGGTCGGCCGTCGTCGTCTAGCGCGTCGTCCCCGAGGCCGGCGCGCAGTTCCACGTCCTGATCCTGCCGCTCGAGAAGTTTCAGTTCGGCGAGCGGGGCGACATCCACCTCGTCCCACGGCACGCGCGAGAGGATGTCGGCCTCGTAGTGGGCGGGGCGCCACTCCTTCTTGCCCTCGCGCACCATGAAGGCGGGCAACACGAGGCGCTTCGCGGCCTTGGCCAAGGCGGGGCGGGCCGCGAGGAGCTCGGGCTTGGCGTCGGCGTCGGGCCTGTCGTTGTCCACGCTGTGGGTGACGCGGTCGCGGAGGTCGCCGAGGCCCTCGGAGGCGAAGCCCTTGCGGACCTCGTCGAGGAGGTCCGCGCCGCGCCGCTGGAATGCGAAAACGTAGCTTTCGTCGAGCGCGGGCACGCCGGTCTTTTTCGCGTAGGGCTGCCGAAGGATGCGGCCGACGAGCTGGGTGAGCGCGGTCTTCGAGCCGGGGTTGGTGAGCACGGCGAGCACGTAGGCGAAGGAGCAATCCCAGCCTTCCTGGAGCGCCTGCTTGGTGATGATAAAGCGCACCGGGCAGCCGGGGCGTAGCAGGCCGCCGGCGTCGTCCACCGCGGCGAGTTCGTCCTTCTCGCTGCTCTTGATCGCGACCTGTTCGGGCGCCACGCCCTTGAGGCCGACGAGCCACTCGCGCACGTCCTCGGCGTGGATCTTGCCCGCGCCGCGCTGCTCCTTGCCGGTGCGCTCGACTTGGATGAGGCAGATGGGGCGGATATGCAGGCCGGTCTGGCTCTCGTGGTGCGCGGCGCTGGCCTCGAGCGCGTCGCGGCGGGTAACGGCGGCGAGGAGGGTGTCGCGCCAGTCGGTGCTGCGCTGGTTGAAGAGGTGCAGATCGAGTTTGATCATTCCCTCGCGCAGGAGGTCCTGACCGGAAATTTCCACGAGGACGTTGGCCTCCTCGGGCGGCGTGGCGGAGAGCTCGATCATGAGCGCGGTTAAACCCTTCGAGCGTGGCGCGCGCGCCGGCGCCGTAGGCCTTGTGGCCTTCGTCGAGGATGATCAGGGGTTGAAGCAGGCGCAGGGTGTTGCCGAGCGAGGTCTTGATCTGGCGGCCCCAAAAAACCGCCTCGCGCTCGAAGGTATCGAGATTCGGGATACGCGCGAGCAAGGCGGCGTGGGCGGCGGGATCGTCTTCGCGCGGGAAAAACGCGTCGTAGCCGCCGCTGTCCTTGAACATGCGGAGCGTCTCCTTGGTCTGCCGGTTGGCCGAGGGCAGCATGAGGAGGAGCACGCAGAGGTTTTCCGCGACGTCGGCGGGCGTGAAGCCGCTGGTTTTTTCCAGCACGAGGGTGCGGCCGGCGGAGGCGAGGTCGAGCGACTGGCGGTAGGGGTGGTCGCGGTCCTTCAGCGCGCCGAGCGTCTGCTGGTAGATCTGCGTGGTCGGCACGATCCAGAGCACGAGGCCGGTCTGGCGGCGGCGGTAGTGGACTTGGACGAGGTCGACGACCTTCGTGGCGAGGAAGGTCTTGCCGCCGCCGGTGGGGACTTTGAGGCAGGCGACGGGGAGCGGGGCGCCCGCCCCGGTCTTGCGCGAGACGTGGGCGCGCGGGCCGCCGGCCTTGATCCAAGCCTGAGCGGGGAAATCGAAACCCTCGGCCAGTTCGGGGTCCACGTCGCGCAGTTTGGCGTGCTTCGCGCGCGCGGCGTCCAGCGCCTGCAGCCAAACCTGCACGGCGTCGAGAGTGCGGCGTTGGTAGTCCTTTAGGAGCATGGAGCGAGGAGCTTGGAGCAGGGAGCGAAGGAGGAGGCGGAGGGCGGTCCCGCCCTAGCGGTCGAGGGCTTGGTAGATCTGGAAGGGGAGCTGGTGAAAGGTGATGCGGAGGCGGTCGAGGAAGTGCTCGTCGAGGTATTTGGTGGGGGCGAAGACGAGTTTCTTTTTTCCCTCGGCGCCGCGCAGGGAGCGGCCGATCTCAAGGTTGAGCGCGAGGTTTTTCAGCGTCTCGAGGTCATCGGTGTAGAGGAGGAAGACGTCGTAGAGGCGGCTGCTGCCGATGAACCAGTCCTTCGGCTTCATCTTGCGCGCGTCAAATTCCTCGCCGGTGGCGGTGAAGAAGAGGTAGCGGGCGAGCGATTCGTAGGAAGGCAGGTCCTTGCCCTCGAGGATCGAGTGCAGGGCGAGGGGCTTGCCGAGTTTGAAGTAGGAGAAGCTGCCGCCGAGGCCGGCGCGCAGCGTCTCGTCTTTGGACGACGGGACGCCGTCGATGACGCGGCGCACGCGTTCGGCGGTGATGGTGTCGGCGTAGTCCTCGCCCTCGACGAGGATAAAGCGCCGGTTACCGCCGTCCTGCTTGTTGAGCGCGAGAACGGCGTGCGCGGTGGTGCCGCTGCCGGCGAAGCTGTCGAGGACGATGTCTTCTGAGTTCGGTCGAGTGACCAGTTGGAGAATGCGCGTGAGCAGGCTTACCGGTTTTGGAGTTTCAAAAACGGCGGAGCCAAAAATCTCTTTCAGCGTATTCCCGCCGTCGTCGGTGGTGCCCGTTTCTTTGTAAGACCACAAATCGACAGGGACCATACCCTCGTCTGATTTGAAAACTTTGAGACGTGGATATTTTGCGCGGCCGTCCTCACCCCACCAGAGGCGTTTGTCCGCGATGTGTTCCTGATGTGTTTCAGGAGAATATTTCCACGCATGAGTCGGATGCTCCACCAACTCCTTCGTGTTGGGGTTCTTGATGGGATAAGACAGATTGGGACGTTCTTCTTTAGTCGCGGGATTAACGTAGGATGAACTGGTCCAATCGCCGCGGGGGTCATTGTCCTGATTACGATAAAGCCCGTCGGCTTTTTCGGTTCTCGGCTCGCGCAGAAATTCCAGTTTTTCGGATTTCCGATACACCACGATGGTATCCTTCAAGGAATAGAACAGCTTCGCATTGTTGCTGCGGGTGTAACGCTTCTCCCATGCAACGCTGGCTAGAAAGTTCTCCTCCCCGAACATCTCGTCCATCAGGCAGCGGAGGCGGTGGACCTCGGTGTCGTCGATGGAGACGAAAATGGCGCCGTCGTCGGTGAGGAATTCGCGCAGGAGGCGGAGGCGCGGCATCATCATGCAGCACCACTTGTCATGCCGGGTGAGATCCTCGCGGTCCACCGTCTTGCCCAGCCACTCCTGGAGCATGGGCGAGTTGACGTTGTCGTTGTAGGCCCAGCCCTCGTTGCCGGTGTTGTAGGGCGGGTCGATGTAGATGCACTTCACCTTGCCGGCGTAGGTGGGCAGGAGAGCTTTGAGGGCGCGGAGGTTGTCACCGTGGACGATGACGTTGTCGTGCAGGCTGACGGTGCCGTCGGCGGCGCGGCTCTTCGACTTCACCGGGACGAGTTCGTGGTAGGGCACCACGAGGTGGTGGTTTTGCACGAAGGTTTTGCCTTTGAAGTGGAGGGAGGGCACGGCGCGGAAAAGGAGGCGAGGTTTGTGGGCGAAAAGGAGGCGGTCGGGAACGAAAAGACATTCACACCGCGCCGCGCGGAGGGTCCGACGGAGGAGGGGCGGACAAGTTGTTCGCGGGCTTGTTCACAAGGTAAGGGGCGAACTCTTCCGCGAGCCTGCCGGCGGCGCCGAGAACGAGGTCCGCGTCGCCCTCGCAGGCATCGAACATCTGGCGGGCGAGGATGCGTTGTTTCAGTTCGGCGAGGGGCACGCCATAGGCCTTGGCAAGGTCTTCGGCCATCCAGAGAGGCACGGGGCGCTGGTCGCGCTCGTATTTGCCGAGGTGGGACTGGTCGGTGGCAATGCGGGCGGCGATGTCTTTGATGGCGAGATTTTGGCGCTGGCGGGACTCGCGCAGCCAAGCGCCCACCGAAAGGGGCGGGGAGGCGGTTGAGGGCTTGCGTTGGCCGGCCATAATTTGGCCAGCCTTTACGCGGCTGGCCGTAGGGCAACCTTTTTAGGGACGGAAACGCCAAGAGTGCGCTGAGAGTCGAAGTCTTGCGGGCTGTGAATCCTCGCGCGAGGTGGGCGGGCGCGTCTCTGCGCCCGCCGCTAAAAGATCAATCCACGGGCGGAGGGACCCGCCCGTCCACCCGGCAAAAGTCCAAACGGCTGCTCAGCCTTCGAGGACGACGAGGGTTTCACCGGCGTTGACGGGTTTGCCCTCGGTGCAGCGGATCTCGCGGACCTTGCCGGCGCGGGAGGCGGAGACGGTGACTTCCATCTTCATCGATTCGAGGACGATGAGCGGGTCGCCCTCGGCCACGGTCGCGCCGGGCTCGGCGAGGATTTTCCAGACGTTGCCGGGGATGTGCGCGGGGAGTGCGACACAGCCGGCGGGGATGGCCTGTTCGTCGACGGCGGAGGCGGCCTCGTCGTTGGCGGAGAAGTTGAGCTGGCCGTTGGCGATCCAGCGTTGGAGCTCGGCTTCGAAGGCGGCTTCGCGCGTTTTCGTGAAGGCGGCGATGGAGTCGGCGTGGGTGGCGAGGAACTGCTGATAGTCGCGAAGCTTGAAGGTCGTTTCTTCGATGCGGAGTTTGACGCGGCCTTGCGGGAAATCGTCGCGGAACTTGGTGAGCTCGGCGTTGGAGACCGGGTAGAATTTAATCTGATCGAAGAAGCGGAGGAGCCAGGGTTTCCCGTCGGTGAAGTCGGCGGTCTGCTTGTAGCGGTTCCACATCTGGCAGGTGCGGCCGATGAACTGGTAGCCGCCGGGGCCTTCCATGCCGTAGACGCAGAGGTAGGCGCCGCCGATGCCGACGGCGTTTTCGGGGGTCCAGGTGCGGGCGGGGTTGTATTTCGTGGTGACGAGGCGGTGGCGCGGGTCGATCGGCGTGGCCACGGGTGCGCCGAGGTAGACGTCGCCGAGGGCGAGCACGAGCCAGCTGGCGTCGAAGCAGGTGCGGTAGACCTCCTCGAGGTTTTCGAGGCCGTTGATGCGGCGGATGAATTCGAGGTTGCTCGGGCACCAAGGGGCGTCCTTGCGGACGATCTGCATGTATTTCCGGATCGCGAGGAGCGTCGATTTGTCTTCCCAGGAGAGCGGCAGGTGGACGATGCGCGAGGGCACCTCCATGTCGTCGACGGCGGGGAGCTCGGACTCGGCGCGGAGGAGAATCTCGAGCAGGCGTTCGGAGGGAAGCAGGCGCTGGTCGAAGTGGACCTGGAGCGAGCGGATGCCGGGCGTGAGATCAAGAATGCCGTGCAGGCGCTGGCGTTCGAGCCAGGTTTGCAGGGCGTGGACGCGCATGCGGAGCGCGATGTCGAGCTGGAGCGGTCCGTATTCGATCAGGACGGCGGCATCGCCGGAACGTCGATACACCACCTGCGGCGCGGTGGGGCGGGCGGGCAGAGTGTGGATGACGGCGGGCTCGGGCAGGTGATGATTTGTGATTTGTGATTCGTGATTTGGACCAAGCACCAAGGACGAATCACCAATCACTCCGCGCGGCCTCCGTGCGGGGCTGAGCGTTTCGATTTCGGCCTCCTGCGCGTAAAGAAGCTCGCGCGCCTCTTGGGCGCTCACCGCGCGGAAGCGGACTTTGTCGCCGGGCTTGAGCTGGCCCATTTTCCAGAGTTCGGCCTGCACGATGGTGACGGGGCAGACGAAGCCGCCGCAGCTCGGTCCGTCGGGGCCGAGGATGATGGGCATATCGCCGGTGAAATCGATCGCGCCGATGGCGTAGGCGTTGTCGTGGATGTTGCTCGGATGCAGGCCGGCCTCGCCGCCGTCGCGGCGCGCCCACTCGGGCTTGGGACCGATGAGACGCACGCCGGTGCGGGCGGAGTTGTAGTGGACCTCGTAGGCGGTGGAGAGGAGCGTGGAGATGTCCTGCTCGGTGAAGAAGTCGGGCGCGCCGTGCGGGCCGTATAACACACGGATCCGCCATTCGCGGGTCAGGGGCGGGCGAAGCGCGGAAGGCAGGCGAAGCAGGGAGGGTGATTTGTGATTGGTGATTTGTGATTCGGAACCAGTCACGACGGACAAATCACCAGTCACTCCGGACGCTGCGGCGAGCGGGCGGCATACGCGTAACACATCTCCGACCCGCAGCGCCCGGCCGGCGTGGCCGCCGAAGAGGCCGAGGGTGAAGGTGGCCTTGCTGCCGAGGTAGTCGGGCACGTCTAAGCCGTGGCGGATGGCGAGGTAGGCGCGGAGGCCGGGGCCGTCGACGGAGCCGATGCGCAGGGTCTGGCCGGCCTTGACGCGGAAGGCGCGGTGGGGCGCGACGGGTTCGCCGTCGAGCGTGGCGGGCATGTGCGCACCGGTGAGGGCGAGGACGGCGGGCGTGTTGAAGCGGAGGGTCGGGCCGTTGACGGTGAGCTCGAGGGCGGCGGCGGTGTCGGGGTTGCCGACGAGGCGGTTGGCGAGGCGGAAGGACAGGTTGTCCATCGGGCCGGAGGGCGGCACGCCGACGTCCCAGTAGCCGATGCGACCGGGGTAGTCCTGCACG
>CBIHRE010000280.1:0-6802 GCA_966212385.1 uncultured Akkermansia sp.
ACCTTCTCCGCCTGGGTCAAATGGAACGGCGGCGGCGCCTGGCAACGCATCCTCGATTTCGGCGCGAGCACGAGCGCCTACTTCTATCTCACGCCAAGCTCCGCCTCCGGGAAACTCCGCTTCGCCATCGCCAGCGGCGGCGCCGAGCAAGTCCTCGAAGCCCCCGCCGCCCTCCCCGCCAACCAGTGGTGCCATGTCGCCGTCTCCCTCGATGGCGCCAAAGGCGTGCTCTACTTGAACGGCGTCCCCGTCGCGAGCGGCGCGATCACCATCCGCCCTTGGGAGCTGCTCGCGCGCAACCTCTACCTCGGCCGCAGCCAATTCGCCGCCGACCCGTATTTCGGCGGCGCCATCGACGACTTCCGCATCCACGGTCGCGCCCTGAGCGGCGGCGAGATCGCCCAGCTCGCCGGCGTCCGCGTCGGCGGCACGCGCACCGTCGCCTACTGGAATTTTGAGGAAGGCGCCGCCAACTCCTACGTTCCCTACTCCCCCGCCGCCGCCGGGTCCTACGACGGCTCCATCCGCGACGTCTCCGGGAACGGCAACCACCTCTCCGCCTGGTCCTCCAACTGGGCCTGGTATCGCACGGAAACTCCCGCCGCGACCACGCCCGCGACAGGCCTCGCCAACACCCGCGGCCTCCAAAACGCCAACGCCACGCCCGCCCTCTCCGCCATCGGCACCTCGCTCACCGCCTGGATGCCGACCCGCTGGACCATCGAGGCCGCCATCCGCCCCGACGCCGTCTCCGCTTACCAGACCTTCGTCGGCCGCGACAGCCTCGGCGCCTACGCGGCAAACCCCGCCCTCTCCGCGCTCTATTTTTCCGTGCGGCCCGGCGGCGTGCTCGCGCTCACCTTCACCGACGCCGCCGGCAACAACTGGAACCTCGAATCCGCCGCCGGCGCCATCGCCGCCGCGCAATGGCAAGCCGTCGCCGCCACCTCCGACGGGCGCGCCCTGCGCCTCTACCGCCGCAATCTTTCCGCCGGCGAGGCCGCCTACACGCTCCTCGGCACGCTCGATATCTCCGCCAGCACCAACCCCGCGCTCAGCACCGGCGCGGGCGACGGCGCCGACTGGGACCGCGGCGTCTTCACCGTCGGCCGCGGCCTCTTCAACGGCGTCCACACCGACCGCTTCCTCGGCCACCTCGACGACATCCGCCTCTCCGACACCGTGCTCGCGCCCTCCGAGTTCCTCTACCGCCCCGCCGCCACCGTCGCCCACTGGAACTTCGAGGAAGGCGCCAACAACACCTACGTCGCCTACACCCAGGCCGCCGCCGGCGCCTACGACGGCCACGTGCTCGACGTCTCCGGCAACGGCAACCACCTCTCCGCCTGGAGCGCCAACCTCCACTGGTATCGCAACCTCGTCCCCTCCGCCCTCACCCCGCGCACCGGCCTCGCCAACACCCTCAGTATTCAAAACGCCAACACGGTGCCGAGCCTCTCCGCCATCGGCACCTCGCTCACCGCATGGAACCCGAACGAGTGGACCATCGAGGCCGCCATCCGCCCCAACGGCGTCACCGGTTACCAGACCTTCGTCGGCCGCGACAGCCTCGGCGCCAACGACGCCAACCTCGCCCTCGCCGCCCTCTATTTTTCCGTGCGCCCCAACGGCGTCCTCGCCCTCTCCTTCACCGATGGCGACGGCGTCAACTGGAACCTCGAGTCCGCCGCCAACGCCGTCGTGGCCAACCAGTGGCAGGCCGTCGCCGCCACCTCCGACGGCGACACCCTCCGCCTCTACTCGCGCAACATCACCGCCGGCGCCACCGCCTACACGCAGCTTGGCGCGCTCGACATCTCGGCCGGAACGAACCCCTCGCTTTCCACCGGCGCCGGCGACGGCTCCGCCTGGGACCCCGGCGTCATCACCGTCGGCCGCGGCCTCTTCAACGGCGCGCACACCGACCGCTTCCTCGGCTATATCGACGACGTCCGCCTCAGCTCCGCCGCCCTCGCGCCGGACGCCTTTCTCTACTCGATCCCTCCGCTCGCTCCTCCCGCGGGCCTGAACGCGTCCGCCGGCAACGCGCAGGTGAGCCTGACCTGGAACGCCGTCGCCGGCGCCACTTCCTATCGGGTGAAACGCTCCGCTCTCGCCGGCGGTCCCTACGCCACCGTCGCGACCGCGCTCGCCGCGACCAGCTACACCGACTCCGCGCTCACCAACGGAGCCACTTACCGCTACGTCGTGAGCGCGATCAACAGTCTCACCGAGAGCCCCGACTCCGCCGAGGTCTCCGCCACGCCGCTTTCGCCCGCCCAAAGTTGGCGCCAGCTTTATTTCGGCACCACCTCCGCGACCGGCGATGCCGCCGACGATGCCGACCCCGACGGCGACGGCATCGTCAACCTGCTCGAGCGAGCCTTCGGTGGCGCCCCCCTCGTCGCCGAATCGACCCTGGGCCCGGCTGTCGACGCCTCCGCTCCAACCCTGAGCGTGATCTACCGTCGCGCCGCGGCCGCCACCGACCTTAGCTTCACCGTCCAAGAGACGACCGATATTGCGGCCCCATGGAGCGCCGCCAGCGGGACTTCCCAGGTGATCCAAGACGAGAACGGCGTGCAGCGCATCCGATTCACCCGCCTGATCGGCTCCGAACCTCGCCTCTTCCTCCGCGTGCTCGTCACCGCGCCCTGATCACGCGCGACGGCGCGGCGCGGCCCGGACGCCGCAAAGCCCGCAAACGAAAACAGCCCGCGTTCCTATCACGGAAAGCGGGCTGTCGAGCCACAGGTCAAAGTGGTGGAGGTGGCGGGAGTTGAACCCGCGTGCCCCTGGCCTTCGCGCCTGGCGTCTACCCTCATAGTGCCGATTTAAATTCGCCGACGCCCCGCGACTGCACGCGCAATGACGTCAACTAAGCCCCGGATCGAAGATACGACGCCCACACCGCGGCTGGCTCTGGGCGTTATGTTCGCTGTCGTCGATCTTCCAGCTAGCGAACATCACTGGTTGATCGTCACTGCAACTTAGGCAGCGAGGGGCATTTCTTCGTAGGTGCCGATTATGTTTTTGAAGGGAGATTAGCGCGGGTCCTTCAACCGCGGAGGGCGGCCATGCACTCCAACCAAGGGTCGAATCCAGAACACCCCCGAAATGGTTTCATCTCGGCGATCTTCCGGGACACGGCCTGCGCCGCGTCGTGCCGGTGATCAAAGAACAAGAGCCGCGAATCTCGCGTGCGCCGTCTCCCTTGGCAAGCAACCGCTCGAAGTTTCCTAAAAACTCATCGCTCGCCGACTCGCGCCCGCGCCACCCACTCCGCCACGATCGGGGCGTCCGCCGCCGGCATCGGCATGTCCGCGATTTCCTCGCGACTCACCCACCGCAATGCCGCGTGCTCCCGCGCCTCCGGCTCGATGCCCGCGTCCGCCAAACGCGCCAGAAAGGGCATCAGGCGAACCGTAACCGTCTCGTAGGCATGCGTCACCGGCGTGAGAGCCGCGCCCGGGATCGCTTCGCAGCCCAGCTCCTCCGCAATTTCCCTCACAAGGGCGGCCTGGGGTGTCTCCCTCGCCTCGACCTTGCCTCCCGGGAACTCCCACAGCCCGGCAAGATGTTTTCCCGGGGGCCGTTGCGCGAGCAGCAGCCTCCCCCGTTCGTCCTCGATCAGCGCGCATACGACTTGAAGCACCGGTGTTGCGTCCATGTCGCCCACTCAACTAGCCTCCGGACCTGCGACAAGGCCCGAAGCCGCGACACGGCTCGGTAACCGGGTCGCCCAGCTTCGCGTCCCATTCGCCATGCGCTCCCTGATCGATGCCAAACCGCTGCCTTGGCCGATGCGCATTTTCCGGCCGTGGTTCGTGGCCTCCTGCGCGGGCGCGGCCCTCGGCTCTCTTTTGCTTACCTTGCCTCCGTCGACCACGGAGGAACCCTTTTATCTCGATATCTCGCCCCGCGCCGCCGCGTCCGACTCGCACGAGGAGCAGCCCCGCCCCGCCGACCTCCTCGAGTCCGCGCTGTCCGGACCCGGGCTTCTGAAAACGCCTTCGTCCATCTTCGCCGATACCGTGCGTCGAGGCACCGATCCTCTGCCCGCGGCGCTCGAGCGTAATCCGTAACCGCACAAGGGCCCGCGCTCCGCCCGAGGGGAGAACCCGCGCGGCCCGCCCGGTGCCTCTCCGTCGCCGCCACGGGGCACTCGCTCAAACCACCGGCCGCTTGCGGAAAAACAACAGCCCGGGCAGAGCCAGCCCGACGGCCAGCGCGCTCACGATGAACAGCGCCTTGAGCCCGTTGTCCATCGCCGTGGCCCAGAGCTCGGGCGTGAAGCCGCGGCGCTCCAGCTCGACCAGCGCAAGCAACGCGGTGAAGGCATACATGCCGGGGATCATCGGGATCATCGCCGCCACCGTGAACACCTTCGGATGCGCGCGCCAGGTCTGCGCCCAATAGATCCCGATCAAGCTCACGACCATCGCCGCCAGCAAGGTCGCCCATTCGAGCGGCATCGTCGCGTGACGGTGCAGCGCGAGGCGAAACGCGTGCCCGATCGCGCCGGCCAGCGCGCAATAGCCGAGCGCCCCGCGCGGCACGTTGAAAATCATCGCGAAGCCCACCGCCGGGATCGCCGCCGTGAGCCCGTCCTGCAGCAGAAAAAGCACCTCGTTCATAACCACTCCCAAGTTCTCCAGACCGACATCGCCAGCACGATGCCGCCGCAGCTCGCCAGCAGCAGCAGCACCGCCATCACGCCGCGCGAGATGCCCGTGTTGATATAGCCCTTTACCATGTCCGAAACGGCGTTGATGAGCGGGTAGCCCGGCACGAGCAGCAGCACCGAGGCCGCCATCGCGATCTTCGGCTGCGCGACCCAGCCGTGGATGATCCCCTGCGCCGCCACCGAGATCGCCACGAACGCCGCGGCCGCGAAACTCACCAGCGGATTAAAATGCAGCTGCGCCAGCCATTGCCGCACATGCATCGCCGTGGCGCTCGCCGCGAACGTGAAAAATCCCGTGCCGAGATCCATCGGCAGACCGCGCCCCTGCAAAATCAGCCGCGCGAACGCCGCGCAGGAGACGCCCACCATGAACGACACGAGCCAGCGATTGTAACGCAAGGGTTTCAAACCGCCCAGACGAGCCGCCACGCCCGCACGATCCAGGCCGCCCGCCTCGACCGCCAGCACCGCGCGCTGCACCTCCGTCACCATGTGCATGTTGATGCCGCGATCCTGATTGCGCCGCACCAACGTGTCCGTCCGGCCGGCCGAGCTCGTGCAAATGGTCAGCCCGTTCGCCATCAGCGCGATTTCCACCGCGTCCATCCCCAGCGCCAGCCCCAGCCGACGCGCGACCGACTCTACCAGCGCGCTCTCCGCGCCGTGCTGCAACAGAAGCAAACCGGCCTGCGCGCAAAGACTCGTCACCTCGTGCTGTTCCTCCGCCGAAACGAACCGCGCCGCGGCTGCCGCCACGGCGGCGCTTTCACACGGATTGGGAGCGTGTTCATTCATCGATCGCATGCGTCGTAGGATACCCCTTCGGACAGCTCCCAGCCTCCGCACCTTTTGCGCGACTTCACGCAAAAAAGCCGCGCCCCTCGGGCCTCGCCAAAGAATGCGCCCTTTTCGCCACCCGACGCGCCGGCTTGTTTTTTGAGCCGAAACCCGGGCCGTGATGCGATGGCGGATGCCATGAAGTCCCTGTCCCCGTGTTTCGTCCTGGGTATCGCCGCGTTGAGCGGCCTCCGTGCCGCCGAGGCTCCCGCCGCGCCCATCCCCTCGCCGGCTCGGCCCGCGCTCGACATCGCGCTCGGAGCGAACGCCGGCTTCGACTTCAACGTCTACCTCGCCGAGTTCGGCCCCCTTGCGGACCGGGAATCCACCTTCGCCGCCGCGTCCGCCCGGCTCGGCGCGAAATTCGATTCCGGCTTGGTGCTCGCCTACTCCGCGACCGCCACCCAATTCTCCGAAGAGACCGACGAGAACAACGTCCGCCAGACCCTCGGCGCCTCCTGGGCGCGGAAGCTCGAGAGCTTTTCCTGGAACGCCGCCACCGAGTTCGCCTTGGTCGACGGCGACGATCACGGCGTCGACTACGGCGCCGGTGTCGGCAGCGCCTTTTCCACCGCCGCCCCGCGCGAACGCCGCGACCAGTGGAGCAACAAGACCGAACTCGCTCTTCGCCACGACGCCGCCCTCGGTTTCGTCCGCGCGGTCGGCAAGCTCCAGTATTGGGACATGCGCACCGCCGCGGTGAACATCTGCAACTACGTCGACCGCTACGACGTCCAAGGCGGCGCCGATCTCGGCCGCGCGCTCCGCGAGTCCGGCCCCGAAATCTATCTCGGTTACCGCCAGGGCTACCAATTTCAGGACAACGATTTCGCCCCCTCTACCCGCGCCAACGCCTCCAACCACTACGACCGGTATCTCCTCGGCTTCGACGGCGCCCCGGTGAAATCGCTCAAGATCGATGCCCAGGCCGGCTGGGCGAGACACGCCTACAACGCCGACTACGCCGGCAGCGCCCACGAGGAGGGCCTCTTCACCGACGCCACCCTCACCTGGACGGCCACCGCCTCCGACGAGCTCCAGTTCAAGACCAGCCAGGCCCGCACCTTCTCCACCACGGGCAAAAACAGCATCCTCGCGAGCGCCCACCAGCTCACATGGAAGCATGTGTTCGGCCCCTCTTGGACCGCCAGCCTCTCCGGTCGCGTCGCGGAAGCCGAATACGCTCCATTCCGTCGGGACGACCTCGACTACACCGCCCTCGCCTCCCTCACGTGGAACGCCACCAAGGCCCTCGCTTGCACGCTCACCGTCTCCGAG
>CBIHRE010000281.1:0-6779 GCA_966212385.1 uncultured Akkermansia sp.
CCCGCCGGATCGGGCGTGCCCGGAGCCGCCGGCCTCGTCGACGGCGCCCGGCTGGAGTGCGCCGGCTATTCCATCGAGACGCTCGCCACGCCCGGACACGCCGAAGCCCACAACGCCTACCTCGTCCGCACCGCTCGCGCCCCCCACGCCGCTCCGCTTCTGGTTTGCGGCGATCTTCTCTTCGCCGGCTCGGTCGGCGGCGGCTATTTTTGCGTGCGTCGCCAACGCGAACAGGTGACGCGCATCCTTCGCGATCTTCCGGCCAACACGGTTCTCGCCCCCGGCCACGGCCCGCTCACGACCATCGGGCACGAGCGAGCCCACAATCCATTTGCAACAACTTAGGGAGGCCGCATGTCCTCAACGTGCCTTGCACTAGCACTATGGACATTCCCGCCTTCAGGAACTGGGTTCTCGATCCGACGCGCAACTCGGAAGAGCTCTACTTCGCCGAGCTCCTCCTTGAGATCGCCGAAAACCAACTCCCCCTCGGAAAAGACGAAGACTGGAGCAGACGCATCGAGGCGAGGCAGGAGAAAGATCGGCGTCGGGCCATCGATCCAGGCTATCGACCGTCCATCACCCGCAAACGTCTCGATCGGGCCGAACCGCACCTGGCCTCGTTGACCAGAGTATGGTCCCGCCTTTCCTACGATGATCGACGCGTGACCGATCTTTCCGCCCTGCGGTTTTTCCCCGAGGTCCATTATTTCCATATCTGCACGCAGCTTCGGAACCTGTCCGGCCTTCTGCCCATCGCGGCTTCGCTCAAGGATCTCTCCATCACCGACGACAGGCTGCGCGACCTCTCGGCCCTAAGAAGCGTGCCGAATCTCGACCAAATCTCGCTGGTCCTCCGCCACCCTTGGCCCGAGCCCGCCGGGCTGGAAGCGCTGACCGCCTGCGTCCGCATCGGCCTCTATTTGAATCTGCAAGTGCTGGAGGGGATACCCGCCTGGCCGCGGGCGAAACACGTCACCCTCTCCGCGATCGGCGTCCCCCTTCGTGATTTTCGAAAATTGCCGGAGATGCCGGTCGTGGAGGAACTCAAGGCCGATGCCGCCGCGCTCGACGGCATCGGCCGATACCCCACCTTGCAAAAACTCGAGCTGGAGGGCGTCTTCGAGGACCTGTCGCCACTCGAAGGATTACCGCTGCTGCGCGATCTCACGCTTGGCGGGGAACGCTTCGAAGATCTCTCCCCCCTGGCCCGACTGCCCTCGCTGAGCCGCCTCACGCTGCATCGGGAAAGAGGCATCGTCCTCGACCCACTCCTCGAGTCGACAACCCTCCGCATCGTGAAGGCGCCGCGGTGCAAGGTCATCGCCACCGAACTCGCCTCGCTCAACGCCGCCATTTCGTGGCAACGCGAAGATTTCGAGGTTGATGCGCCGCGCACGCTGCCGCCCTTGCGCGCGATTCGCTACCAGTCGGACCATCCGGACATCAAGGCGCTACGCGAGCCACCCCGCTCGTCCGCCGCACGCGAACTCGCCGCCCGCGGAGACAACACCTTCTTCGAGAGCGAAGGCGCATGGATGCTCGCGCTGATGGAGAAGACCCTGAACTCGCGGCTTAGCCGTGGTTGGGGCGGCGTGCGACTGTTCCGAAGCGACTCCTGCAGCGCTTCGCTCTTAATCGCGTTTTTCCGGGACCGCGAACGCCACTCCGCCTGGTCGATGCTAGAGTTGATCCGCTCCGTGCTCGGACTCGCGCGGTTTCCGTGGAAGGCGATGATCGCGTTCGACGAGACGGAAGCGGAAGACTGGCGGGAGGCCGACCACGGCGACGAGGACGACGTCTACATCAAAACCCCGGAGGAAATCGAAGAAGACCGGCAACGCGCCCGCGATCGCCGCGCCTTCATCGAACGCGAGCATCAGCTGCGGCTCGGCGCCCAAGGGCTTCCAGTGAAACCCAGCGACATCGAAGCCGAGCTCCCCGACCCCGTCCCCGACCCCGAGGAAGAAGATTCCACGGCGCCCGCCACCTACGATCCGCCCGACGTCCTGCGACTCACCCTGACCGCGGATGTCGCGTGGATATCAGAGGTATGGGAGGAAGATGCGCGCGTCATCCTTGATCGAGAAATCGAAGACTGGCACGCCCTGCCCGAGCCGCCCGAACGGCGGCCCCGACCGTCGTTCTGAGCATCACCTCCCTCGCCTGATCAGCCGGCGTGACGCCGGGAGCGCGCCGGCCCCGCGGCCTACGCGTTCAACCGGGCCTCACGTCGCGCCTGCACCCGCGCGCCCACGATGATCGCGAGCTCGAACAGCACGTAAAGCGGCGCCGCGAACAGGCATTGCGTGAAAGGATCCGGCGTCGGTGTCACGACCGCGGCGATGATGAAAATCGCCACGATCGAATGGCGCCGGTATTTCCGCAGCGTCTCCACGCGCAGCAAACCGAAGTGGATCGCCATCACGATCAGCAGGGGAAACTCGAAGGCGGCGCCCACACCGAGCACCAGCCAGGTGAGCAGCGAGTAGTAGCTGTCCGGCGTCCAAAGCGGAGGGCCGAAACCCAGCAGCCGGTTGATCTCCAGCGAGACTCGCAGCGTGCTCGGCACGAGGAGGAAAAAGCCGAAGGCCGAGCCCATCACGAAAAGCACGAAGGCGCTCAGCCCCGTCGGGAGCACGAGCTTCATTTCCTTTGGAGTGAGAGCGGGGGCCACGAACTGGCCGAGGAAGAAGATCATGAACGGCGACGCCACCGCCAGACCGCCAAAGCCGCACAGCTCGATCACGATCCCGAAGCTCTCCATGATCGTGCGCGTGGTGAGCTCGAACTTCAGGTCGGGATTTTCCGCCTGCACATGGTGCAGGGGCCAGAGCAGCGCCTCGTTGAACTGCCGCATGAAATAGCCGATCAAGGCGGCCGACAGCGCGAAAACCGCCGCGCACTTCACCAGCGTCCAGCGCAACTCCTCGAGGTGATCCAGAAAGCCCATCGGCCTTTCGCGCGGATCGAGCACGGCTTCCGCGTCGTCGGGATCGACGGCGTCGAGCTGGTCGGAAGGCGCGCGATTGGGATTCACAGCCCGCCGAGCAAGGCGCGCGCCCCGCGCTTTTCAACTTCTACCTTGGGAGAAACTCCCCCTTCGGCGTCCTCTCGAGATAATTGCGCCACCGAGTTGCCTCCTCTCCCTCGGAGCCCGCGTGCATTGACCTTTCCCGAGCCAGCTCCGGCGCGCCGTTGACACCCCGCCCGCCCGCCCTCTTGTCTCCCGCCTTTACGCGCCCCCACCCCGGGCCGCGAACAACTTCCCTAGACCCAACACCACAATGGCCAAATCCACCGCCAAAAAACCCGCCGCGAAGGCTTCGTCCTCCGCCAGCAAATCCGCTCCCGCCGCCAAAGCCGGCAAGGGCCCCAAATACGTCTACACCTGGGGCGCCGGCAAAGCCGACGGCGACGGCTCCATGAAAGCCCTCCTCGGCGGCAAGGGCGCGAACCTCGCCGAAATGACCCGCATCGGCCTCCCCGTTCCCCCCGGATTCACCATCACCACCGAGGTCTGCACCTACTTCTACGCGAACAAGAAGACCTACCCCGCCTCCCTCCAGGCCCAGATGGAGGCCGCCGTCTCCAACATGGAGAAGATCATGGGCACCAAGTTCGGCGCCACCTCCGGCACCCCGCTCCTCGTCGCCGTCCGCTCCGGCGCCCGCGACTCGATGCCCGGCATGATGGACACCATCCTCAACCTCGGCCTCAACGACGACACCGTCGTCGCCCTCGAGAAGTCCACCGGCAACGCCCGCTTCGCCTACGACTGCTACCGCCGCTTTATCCAGATGTATGGCGACGTCGTTCTCGGCGTCCAGAAGCGCGCCGGCGAAGACCACGAGCCGTTCGAGACCGTCATCCACGAGTTCAAGCACGAGAAGTATCACGCCGACATCGAGGACTCCAAGCTCACCGCCGAGGACCAGCAGGAGCTCATCAAACGCTTCAAGGCCCTCGTCAAAGAGCGCACCGGAAAAGCGTTTCCCAACAATCCCTGGGACCAGCTCCGCGGCGCCGCCGGCGCCGTCTTCGGCTCTTGGATGAACGACCGCGCCATCGTCTACCGCCGCAAGTATAACATCCCCGCCGAGTGGGGCACCGCCGTCAACGTCCAGGCCATGGTCTTCGGCAACACCGGCGAGACCTCCGGCTCCGGCGTCGCCTTCACCCGCAATCCCGCCAACGGCGTCAACGAGTTCTACGGCGAATTCCTCGTCAACGCCCAGGGCGAAGACGTCGTCGCCGGTGTCCGCACCCCCGAGCCCGTCCTCAAGCTCAAGGACGTCATGCCCAAGTCCTACGCCGAGCTCCTCAAGGTTCGCCAGATCCTCGAGAAGCACTTCAAGGACGTTCAGGACATCGAGTTCACCATCCAGGACGGCAAGCTGTTCATGCTCCAGACGCGCAACGGCAAGCGCACCGCCGCCGCCGCGCTGAAGTTCGCCGCCGACATGGTGAAGGAAAAGCTCATCGACTGGGAGACCGCCGTTCTCCGCAACCCGGCCGACCAGCTCGAGCAGCTCCTCGCCCCCATCTTCGATCTCTCCGAGGTCAAGAAGGCCAAGGTCATCGCCACCGGCCTCCCCGCCGGCCCCGGCGCCGCCACCGGCAAGATCTACTTCAACGCCGAC
This sequence comes from uncultured Akkermansia sp., assembly GCA_966212385.1. Taxonomy (GTDB): domain Bacteria; phylum Verrucomicrobiota; class Verrucomicrobiia; order Opitutales; family Opitutaceae; genus IMCC26134_A. Next base: position 4,644 of record CBIHRE010000281.1, read on the forward strand.
CGCGCCGTCGTCGCCGCCGAGAAGGGCGAAAAGGTCCTCCTCGTCCGCGTCGAGACCTCCCCCGAAGACCTCCGCGGCATGATCGCCGCCGAAGGCATCCTCACCGCCCGCGGTGGCGTTTCCTCCCACGCCGCCCTCGTCGCCCGCCAGATGGGCAAGGTCTGCGTGTGCGGCGCCGCCGGCGTGCAGATCGACTACGACGCGAAGACCACCACCATCGACGGCAAGGTCTTCAAGGAAGGCGACTTCCTCTCCATCGACGGCACCTCCGGCCTCGTCTACGCCGGCCAGATCAAGACCGCCCCCTCCGAGATCATCTCCGGCCTCCTCAGCAACGACGCCGCCGCGCAGAAGACCGAGAAATTCAAGAACTACGTCCAGCTCATGAAGTGGTGCTCGCAGGCCACCCGCCTGTCCGTCCGCACCAACGCCGACACCCCCGAGCAGACCCGCCAGGCCGTGGCCTTCGGCGCCGTCGGCATCGGCCTCGTCCGCACCGAGCACATGTTCTTCGAAGGCGACCGCATCGACGCCATGCGCGAGATGATCCTCGCCGACACCCTCGAGGCCCGCGAGGCCGCCCTCGCCAAGCTCCTCCCCTACCAGCGCGACGACTTCTACGGAATCTTCAAGGCGCTCAAGGGCTTCCCCGCCACCATCCGCTTCCTCGACCCGCCCCTCCACGAGTTCCTCCCCCACACCAAGGAGCAGCAGATGGACCTCGCCCGGAAGCTCAACATCCCGGTCGAGAAGATCATGGCCCGCGTGCACGAGCTGCACGAGTTCAACCCCATGCTCGGCTTCCGCGGCTGCCGTCTCGGCATCAAGTATCCCGAGATCACCCGCATGCAGGCCCGCGCCGTCCTCGAGGCCGCCGCCAAGGCCAACAAGGAAGGTCTCAAGGCCAAGCCCGAGATCATGATCCCGCTCGTCGGCTTCAAGAAGGAGCTCGATCTGCAGGTCGCCATCGTCCACGAGGTCGCCGCCGCCGTGCAGAAGGAGACCAAGTCGAAGATCGCCTACTCCGTCGGCACCATGATCGAGATCCCGCGCGGCGCGCTCACCGCCGACGAGATCGCGCAGACCGCCGAGTTCTTCAGCTTCGGCACCAACGACCTCACGCAGACCTGCCTCGGCATGTCGCGTGACGACTCCGGCTCCTTCCTCGGCGCCTACACCGAGAACGAGATCGTGAAGAAGAACCCCTTCGCCTCGATCGACCAGACCGGCGTCGGCCAGCTCGTGAAGATCGCCGCCGAGAAGGGCAACCAGACCCGCCCCGGCATCAAGCTCGGCATCTGCGGCGAACACGGCGGCGACCCCGACTCCGTGAAGTTCTGCCACAAGGTCGGCCTCACCTACGTATCCTGCTCGCCCTACCGCGTGCCGGTCGCCCGCCTCGCCGCCGCCCAGGCCGCGATCGAGGAAAAGCGCGCCGCCGCCAAGAAAAAGTAAGGCCGCAAAAGGTAGCGGAAGCTTCCTGCTCCCGTTCCTCGCCCCTCGCAAAGCCCCGCGCCGAAAAGCGCGGGGCTTTTTTGCGACCAAATCAAAGCCCCTGCGGCAGCGTGACCACCGGCGTCGGAGCAGGTGACGCGGCTCCGCAGTTCAAGCGCGTCGCCATAACGATCAGCCCGCCGCGGTCATTGAACTGGACGTTTGGGCGGCCGCCACCGGCACGTCGCTCGAGAAAGTCCCGTGAGCCCGTGAAACGCTTCAGCTGGAGCCGCGCTCAGTGCCCTTGGCGATCGCCGCGCGCAAATCCTGCAACAAAGCGGCGCGCCCCGGAGCGAAAATGAAGCGATCGCTTGCGAGCCTGTCGTAGGCGTCGGTGAGAAGACCGCGCGGCGGCTTGCGCATCGAAAGCAAGGTCCGGACATTGCCGAGCAAGCCATCCGACTGCGCCGCCTCGAGCTCAAGTTTGATCAATCCCACGAGCGCGGTCTGATTAAGCGGATCGGACTGGACCGCCTTGGCCAGAACCTGCCGCGCCTGATCCTTTGCGCCGACACTCACCAGCCGATTCGAGACCGCCACGAGGTTGTCGGCGCGAATACCCGTTTGGTTCAAAAAATTATCCAGGATGAGCTGGGCCGCCTGCACATCATGCAAGCCGAAGTGGGCGATCGCCTGAAGGCC
>CBIHRE010000282.1:0-6758 GCA_966212385.1 uncultured Akkermansia sp.
TTCAAGGGCAGTTCATCCAGTTTTCCCGCTTCGCTCACAACCTCGTAGGCGGTCCGAAAATGCAGTTTCGCAAAATCACGCAGCGCGTCGGCGCCCATCCGCGTGATGATCTCGTGCGCCTGGGCTTTCACCATCGAGTTCGCGCCCTTTTGCAAAGGCGCCCCGAAACGCCGCGAGAGCGCGTTCATCTGCCGCACATATTCGGCGCGTGCCACGATAGATGCGGCCGCGACGACGGGATCCTCTTCCGCTTTCGTGCGCATGCGCAGCTCAAAGCCCGTCACGCCGAGCTTCGTCAGCTCCCTCTGCACCAGCGGGTCTTCGGTAAACTGGTCGAGCAGGCCCCAAGGCACGCGTTTCTCCGTCAACGCGTCCTGCAGGGCGCGCGCATGCTGAAAGGCGAGTATCTGATTCTGGCTGCGAAAGCGCGTCCCCATGAGGCTGTTGTATTGGCGCATGTCGCGCGCCTGGATCAGCTTCACCACCACGCCCGGCGTTTCGCGAATGATCCGGTCGAGCTCCAAGATGCGCGATTCGGTGATCTTTTTCGAATCCTGCGCGCCGGCCGCCCGCCATTTTTCGATCATGCTCCGCGAGCCGATCACGGTCGCCGCGATGAGCGGTCCGAAAAAGTCGCCCTTGCCCGATTCATCGCAACCCGCGTGGTCCTCGAACCAGTCGGGGTGCAACACCTCGTCATAGCCGAGCTTTGGCGCGCCGGTGATCTCGGGTTCCAGCACCATCGTCACGAACTCCTCGGTTCCCTTGCCGGCGATCACCACTTTCTTGCTCTCGTAGCCGGTCACGTTGACCTTCGCCGCGTCGTTCCGAAACGCGAAGCGCGCGTAGGCGACATCGAAGCGCTCCCAGCCCTTGGCGGACAGCAAGGCGCCCAGCTTGGTCAACTGCTCGTCGGTCACCTTCAAGGTGTAGCTGGCGAGCTTTTTGGGCGCGTCGGGATCGGCGGCGGGTTTCTTCGGCATTCTCGGGAGGGCGCGGATTTGGCCCGGAAGGCTCAAAAAGCACAAAAGGAATCTGCGCCTTTGAGCATCCCCGCGTTTTGTGCCTTCTGTGCCTTTTGTGGCCAAGCATCTGACCGAATCCGCCTCCGACTTCCAAGCCGCCCTCCTCGACTGGTATCGCGTCCATCGCCGCCGCCTGCCTTGGCGCGAAGAGCCCTCGCTCTACAAAACGGTGGTGAGCGAGTTCATGCTCCAGCAGACCCAGGTGAAAACCATGCTGCCCTATTTCGCGCGCTGGCTGGCGGCCTTGCCGGACTTCGAGGCCTTGGCCGCCGCATCGGAAGCCGAAGTCGTGAAACTCTGGGAAGGCCTCGGCTACTACACGCGTGCGCGCAACTTGCATAAACTCGCCCGGGCTCTCGTCGCGTTGCCGGAGACCCCGCGCAGCCGCGACACATGGCTAGAGTTGCCCGGCATCGGCCCTTACACCTCGGCCGCGATCACCAGCATCTCCTTTGGCGAACCCGCCGCCGTCGTCGACGGCAACGTCGTCCGCATCCTCTCGCGTCTCGCCGCCGACGGCACCGCATGGCGGGATACCACAAGCGCCGGCAAAGATCTGACTCCGCTCGCCGACGCGCTGCTCAACCGTCGCGAGCCAGGCGACCACAACCAGGCGATGATGGAGCTCGGGGCTACCGTCTGCGTCCGCCACAATCCGCTCTGCACCGTGTGTCCGGTCCGCGCCCACTGCGCGGCCTGCCGCGCCGGCGAGCCCGAGGCCTATCCGCGCCTCGCCGCAAAAGTCATCGAGGCGCGCACCGTCATCCGCGCCTGGTGCCGCCGTCCCGACGACGACGCCCTGCTCCTGCACCAGACCGACGCCTCCGCGCGCCGGCTCGCCGGGCAGCATGAATTGCCATCGCTGGATCAACTCGGCCTCGATCCGGGGCTGCTTGCCAAAAAAGAAACCCTGCTCGCGGTAAAAAAACGCGGCATCACGCGCTTCGCTTTCACCGAGCCGATCCACGCCGTGGAGCCGAAACAGCTCCCGCGCTCGCTGCCCCCCGGCCTGGTCTGGGTCGAACCGGCGAAACTCGACTCCGTGCTCATGTCGGGCCCGCACCGCCGCTGGGTCCGCGAACTCCTCGCGCGCGACTGACCCGCGAGTCCAGAGTCCAAAACCGGGAAAGCGAAGAGGCGCGTTGTCCGCGCCTTCCCCACCCCTCTCAAGCATCAGCCGAAGCGTTTGCCCATCAGCTCCTCGACTCGCACCTTGGACGCGGCCACGTCCTCGGTCGAAACCCGCGGGCTGAGTTCAAGGGTGAGCGAATGCTCGGGGCGCCAGAACCGGCTGATCATCTCGAAATCGATACGACCTGCTCCGACGGGCTGGTGATCCTTCCCCGCGGCGGACACATCGTGGAGATGGAAGCCAAGGAGACGGCCCGCGTTGCGCTCCAGATGGGCGCGGTGGTTGATCAGGCCCATGCCTTCCTTGATGTCGGCGTGGCCCGTGTCGTGCCAATAGCCGCAAGGCGTGTCGGCGGGGAGGCCTTCAAAAAAGGAGGGGAAATCGTCGTCCAGCGGCAACTCCTCGAACTTTTCGCGATTCTCGCAGCCCAGCAAGACTCCGCGGTCGCGCGCGTAGGCGGAGACTTCCGCGATGCTCTTCTGCACCTGCTTCCAAAACGGCCCCATGCGCCCGCGCAGCTTTTCGCAGGATTTCCGCAGCACGTTTTGGTAACGCGCATCGGTCGCGACTTCGGTCGTCGGCGAGTTGCTGAGGTAGGAGTGGATTTTTCGCCCCGGCGGAAACAGCCAGAACTTCACGCTGCCCAGATGCAGCACCACCACGCGGGCCTTCACCTGCGCGGCAAAGTCGATCGAGCGTTTCGTATGCCTCAACCATTGCTCGTGTTCGCGACGGTCTTCCTGCGAAGGCTCGAAAAGATTCGGAGCCGCCTGGGTCACGCCGGCGGGCAAAGGACAAAAGTTATGCGTCGAGCTGATCTTGATCAGCCCCTCCTCCACAGCCTTCAGGATGCCGGGCACCAACACGATGCGAATGCCGTGACTGAGCTCCGCATGGGTGAACCCCAGGGCCGCGATTTCATGCAACATCGCGTAGCCGTCGTGGTGACGGAAGGAGTTCCAGCAGGTGGAAAGGGCGAGGATCGGCTTCAAAGGTAACGACAAGCGAGCGAGAAAGAGCGCGCAACGCAAACGCGAGGCGTTGCGCCCGCAACACGTAAAATAAAAAACCGCGCAAGCGAAGTCACGCTGGCGCGGTCGTTAAGACCAACTTAACCGGCGCTTGGCCGGCGGGAGCTCACTCGGCGTAGCGGCGGCGCAGCATCTGGGTGAAGGCCTGGACCTTCTCCTTGCGACGGCGGCGCTCGGTGGGCTTCTCGTAGTAGCGCTTCGCGCGGACGGTCTTGATGGTGTCCTCGCGCTCGAGCTTCTTCTTCAGACGGCGCAGGGCGCGGTCGACGGGCTCGTTTTTGCGGATCTTGATCTCGATGGGCATGGTGAAAGGGAGGGCTCGGAGTTGGAAAAAGTTGAGAAGCAACCTGCCGCCATCGCCCCCGTCAACGGCAATTTTCCCCGGTTTTCGTGCCCCGCGCCCCTACGCGCGCGCCGCACCGCCTAATGCTTGCGAGCCGCCCCCGCCCGCCTCTCCTTCCCCGAATCGTGTCGATCGCCGCCTCAGACTTCGTCCACCTCCACGTCCACACCGACTACAGCCTCCTCGATGGCGCCTGCAAAATCGACCGCCTCATGAAGCGCACCGTCGAGCTCGGCCAGCCCGCCGTCGCGCTCACCGACCACGGCAACATGTTCGGTGCCATCGAGTTTTTCAACGCCGCCAAGGCCAACAACCTCAAGCCCATCGTCGGTTGCGAACTCTACGTCGCCCCCGGCTCGCGCCTCGAAAAAGCCGGCAAGTCCGAGGACGGCAAAAGCTACTTCCACCTCGGCGTCCTGGCCAAGAATCTCGAGGGCTACCAAAACCTGCTCAAGCTGGTCTCCGACTCCCACCTGCAGGGCTTCTATTACAAGCCCCGCACCGACCTCCCCACCCTCGCCAAATACGCCAAGGGCCTGATCGGCTTCACCGGCTGTCTCGCCTCCGAGGTCTGCCAGCATCTCATGCGCGGCCGCGAAGAGGAGGCCGACGCCGCCTGCGCCCGCTACGTCGAGATCTTCGGCCGCGAAAACTACTTCGTGGAACTCCAGGACCACGGCATCCGCGAGCAGCGCGAGATCATCCCCGGCCTCCTCCGCCTCGCCGAGAAATACCAGCTGAAGACGATCTGTTCGAACGACGTCCACTACGTCAAAGAGACCGACGCCTCCTCGCACGACACCCTCCTCTGCATCCAGACCGGCTCCAAGGTCGCCGAGACGAACCGCATGAAGTTCGACTCGTCGTCCTTCTACCTGAAGTCCGCCGACGAGATGCTAAAACTCTTCGGCGAGATCCCCGAATCGCTCACCAACACCCGCCTCGTCGCCGAGATGTGCGACGTGAAAATCCCCTTCCCGAAGGGTTCCGAACGCTACCCGCGCTACCCGCTTCCTCCCGAGATCAAGGCCCGCAGCCCCGAGCACCGCATCGCCGCGCACTCCTACCTCCTCGACCTCTGCGTGAAGGGCCTCGCCCACCGCTACGGCCACGACTACCACGCCGTCGCGGCCCACCCCATCGTCGCCGAGCGCCTCGCGAAACTCCAAACTCTCGCGCCCGGCCAAAAGCCCGCCCCGCCCGACTACAACGGCCTCGCGCCCGACGAGTTGCTCGTCCTTCGCACCGGCTACGAGCTGTCCATCATCCACGTCACCGGCTTCGACGACTACTTCCTTGTCGTCTGGGACTTCATCAACTGGGCCCGCGAACACAAAATCCCCGTCGGCCCCGGCCGCGGCTCCGGCGCCGGCTGCCTAGTCGCCTTCCTCCTCGGTATCACCGACATCGACCCCATCCGATTCGGCCTCCTCTTCGAGCGCTTCCTCAACCCCGAGCGCGTCTCGCCGCCCGACTTCGACATCGACTTCTGCATGCGCCGCCGCGTCGAGGTCATCGACTACGTCCGCGAAAAATACGGCCGCGACTGCGTGGCCAACATCATCACCTACGGCACCCTCGGCGCCAAGATGGTCGTCCGCGACGTCTCCCGCGTGCACGACCTCCCCTTCGCCGAGGCCGACCGTCTCGCCAAGATGATTCCCGACGAGCTCAACATCTCGCTCGCCGACTCCCTCGCGAAATCCGCGGAGTTGAAATCCGAATACGACCGCAACCCCGTCGCCAAAAAGATCATCGACCAGGGCCTCGTTCTCGAAGGCATGGTGCGCAACACCGGCAAGCACGCCGCCGGCATCATCATCACCGAGCAACCCCTCGACGAATTCGTCCCGCTCACCTCGCAGGAAGGCGACGTCACCGTGCAGTTCGACATGGGCGCCGTCGGCAAGCTCGGCCTGCTCAAGATGGACTTCCTCGGCCTCAAGACCCTCACGGTCATCTCCGACGCCGTCGAAAACGTCCGCCGCACCGCCAAGCCCGACTTCGAGCTCGATTCCCGCGACCTCAACGACCCCAAGACCTACGAGCTCCTCAACGCCGGCAAGACCATCGGCGTTTTCCAGCTCGAGTCCGGCGGCATGCAGAGCGCCTCCCGCCAGGTAGGCATCTCCACCATCGACGACATCAACGCCATCTCCGCCCTCTACCGTCCGGGCCCGATGGCCTTCATCCCCGACTACGCCCGCGGAAAAAAAGACCCGTCCTCCATCGTCTACCCGCACCCGCTCCTCGAGCCCGTGCTCAAGGAGACCTTCGGCATCATCGTCTACCAGGAGCAGGTGATGGAGTGCGCCAAGGTCATCGGCGGCTACACCCTCGGCGGCGCCGACATGCTTCGCCGCGCCATGGGCAAGAAAGACGCCGAGGCCATGGCCAAGGAGCGCATCAAGTTCGTCGAAGGCGCCGGCCGCCTCCACAAGATCCCCGAGTCCAAAGCCAACGAGATCTTCGACCTCCTCAACAAATTCGCCCAATACGGCTTCAACAAGTCGCACTCCGCCGCCTACGCCGTGGTCGCCTACCACACCGCGTATCTGAAGGCCAACTACCCGGTGCAGTTCATGGCCGCCGTGCTCACCGCCGAGCTCGGCAACGCGGAAAAGGTTTCCCACTTCATCGCCGAGTCCGAGGCCATGGGCATCACCGTCCTCGGCCCCGACATCAACGAGTCGCGCGAGGCCTTCACGCCCGTCTTCAAAAAGACCGCGCCCGACGCCGCACCGGACGCCGGCCTCATCCGTTTCGGGCTCGCCGGCATCAAGGGCGTCGGCGAACAGGCCGGCCAAAAAATCATCGCCGAGCGCGACGCCAACGGTCCCTTCAAGGATTTCCGCGACTTCCTCCTCCGCGTCGACAGCCGCGCCCTCAACAAACGCGTGCTCGAATGCTTGGTCGCCACCGGCGCCTTCGACTACTCCGGCGCCGACCGCGAGGAACTTTACAACCTCATCGACGCCCACCTTGAGGCCCTCGGCGATCTCGTCCGCAAATACCCCGCGCTCCGCAAAAACGACGCCCCCGCCAAGCCCGTCGACACCGCGCCCAAGGCCGAGACCATCTCCTTCGACTTTGGCATCGAGCTCGACGCGCCCCAGCCACCGCCTCCTCTCGAAAAACTCCGCCGCGAACTCGACGACGCCCTGCGCCACCGCCGCGCTGCCCCGCCCGTCGCCGCCTCTCCACAGCTCGCCCCGCCCACCCGCCCC
>CBIHRE010000283.1:0-6743 GCA_966212385.1 uncultured Akkermansia sp.
CCGCGGGGGGCGGGCGGCGCCCCGGCCCCGGCGGGTGGGCCCACCCGCCCCGGGCCGGGGGGGCGCGGCCCCCCCCCGCCCACCTGGTTGGAGAGCTCCAGAAGGGATCAGCCGCGGAATCAGTCCTGCGGCTCGGCGCGATGCGCGTCGGTCGCCAGCGCGGGCGCGAGGGCGACGCCCTTTACCCGGATTCCCGCCATTTTCGCGACGATCCGCTCGGCCTCCTCGGACTTCACGTCGACGAGCGTGTGACGCTGATGGATGTCCATCGCGCCGACCACCGCGGCGGGCAGCCGCGTCACGCCGGCGATCTTGCCCACCACGTCGGCGGGCGTGACGAGCGCCTTCCGCCCGACGTTGAGGTAGATCGTCGTGTAGCCGGGCTCGCGGCCGGTGCGCGCCGGACGTTCGAACTTCTGCTTGCTCGGGCGGGCCGGGCGCTCCTCGCGTTCGGGGCGGGCATCGCCTCCGAAATACGCTTCCTGTTCGTCCGAAGCCGTGAACTTCGGCGCGGGTTTGTGCTTGGCCGGCTTGAAGGGAGCAGGCGCCGGCACCGGAATCGGCGGACGGCTCTCGTCGTCATAGGGCCGGGAATGTTTCGGCATCGGCACCACCTGCGGCGGTGTATCCTCGTTGGCGGCGCCGTCTCCGCCGCCCGCCGGGCCGGGCTGGCCGCCCGTCATGAGATGGATCAAGGCCGCGACGATGTCCGTGCTGGCGTAGCCCTGCTCCAAGAGCCGGTCCACCATGCGATCCTGCGGGCGGAATTGCTTCGCGTCCAAGGTCGCGCGCAGGCGTTCGAAAAAGACGTTCTCACGCGCCTCCTCCACCTGGTCGAGCGAGGGCACACGCTCGCGGCGCAGGGGCAGGCGCGCGTAGCGGATCATGTTCTGGATGCCGTAGATCTCGCGCCCGCTCACGAACGTGAAGGCCTTGCCCGTGCGTCCGGCGCGACCCGTGCGGCCGACGCGGTGCGGGTAATCCTCGGCGTCGTTCGGCAGGTCGTAGTTGAACACCACCTCGAGGTCGTCGACGTCGAGACCGCGCGCGGCGACGTCGGTCGCGATGAGAAACTCGAAGCCGCGGCGGCGGAATTTATCCATCACCTTGTTGCGCTGCATCTGGGTGATGTCGCCGTGCAGACGATCCACCGCGTAGCCGCGCGAGCCCATGATCTCGGCGAGCTCGTCGACCATGTTCTTGGTCGCGCAAAACACGATGCCGTAGCGGAAGTCGTGCAGATCGATGAGGCGCGTGAGCGCTTCCACCTTCGAGCGGCGATCCACCTCGAGGTAAACCTGGTCCACCTTCGGGGCGTTTTGCGCCTGCGCCTCGATTTTCACCCACGCCGGATCCTTGGTGTAGCGCTGGATGAGCTGCTTGATCGGCGGCGGCATCGTCGCGGAGAAGAACAAGGACTGGCGCCCCTCCTGCGGCGTGGCCGAGAGGATGCGCTCGATGTCGTCGCGGAAGCCCATGTCGAGCATGCGGTCGCACTCGTCGAGCGCGACGAGCTTGAGCGCGTCGAGCGAGAGCGTGCCGCGCTCCATGTGGTCCATCACGCGGCCGGGCGTGCCGATCACGATCTGGGCGCCGGCGTCGAGCGCGCGGAACTGGCGCTCGTAGCTCTGGCCGCCGTAGATCGGCACCTCGCGCACGCCGCGTTTGAAGAAGGCCAGCTTCGCGATCTCTTCCGCCACCTGCACCGCGAGTTCGCGCGTGGGACAAAGGATCAGCGCCTGCACTTTCTTCAGCGCCGGGTCGATGCGCTCCACCGCCGGGATGCCGAACGCGGCGGTCTTGCCCGAGCCCGTGGCGGACTGGCCGACCACGTCGCGCCCCTCGAGGAGCAGCGGGATGACGGCGGTTTGGATGGGCGAGGCCTCCTCGAAGCCCATCTTGTCGACGGCCTTGAGGACTTCCGGCGAGAGGCCGAGTTCGGTAAACGGACGTTTTTCCATGGGCGCCACTTTGCCTGCGGCGCCGGAGGAAAGAGAGAACAAAACGCGCCCGCCGCCTCAGTTTCCGGCGGTGGCCAGATAGGGCTCGACCGGGCGAAACCCGGGCTGCGTGCAAAGCCGATCCCGGTCCGCCGGCGAGGCGCAAAGATAGACCGCATATCCGCCATGCCCGCCGCCGCAGTATTTCCAGGCCAAGGGAGTCACTCCGCCGAGAGCGGCGGAGCCTTCCGCTCCCGAGGCCGGATCGCCGGGCAGGGGCCGCATGCCCTCGCCCATCTGCATCGCGTAGGAAACGCGCACGCCCTCGGCCAATTGGGCGAAGTCGTTCTTCCACACCGCGTCGCGCGCGATGCGGCCGGCCCGCTCAATGGCGTCGTAGTCGCGTCGCTTGTCGACGTTGCCCGGCGTGTCGTGGTGCGAGCCGGTCCAGTAAATCGCCAAGCGCCCCCGGAGCATTTCGCCCGAGGTCTTCATCTCAAGCTCGGGCCGCGCGCCGCTTTTCCAGACGCAGAGCCCCGTCTCGGCGATCACCGCCGGATCTTGCCAACCCACGCCCAGATCGAGTTCGGAGCCCACGCCGTTTTTGCCGTTTAGCAGGGCCCAGGCGCCGCTGCCGCCGAGTCCCGCGTTGCGCTCGTAGGGCCAGTTGCGCAGCGAGACGGTCGGAGAAATCGCGCAGTTGACGACAAAAGCCCCGGCACGCGCGTAGCGGGGCACGTCCAGCCAGCCGCCGGCGAAGTCCACACGGAGCGGCGCTTCCTGCGGGGCCTTGATCCAGCGCACGATTTCCGTGGTCGAGATCGGCTGAAACTGCGGCGGCGTCTTCGGGAGCTTCACGTAGCTCGCGCCGACCTCCGCGCAGAGCGCCTTCTTGAGGCCGGCGTATTTGTCGTCGTCGGTCACCGCGAGGATCTGCGGCCGGATACGGAGAAAATCCTCCCGGAAATCGATGCCCTCATCGAGCCCGCGTCCCACCACGACCTCGTCCACGCATTCCAATGCCTCGATCAGCGCTTTCTTGTGCTCGTCCGGCAAGGAGCTGCGTCGCTGCTTGTGGATCCACAGCACCTCGCTCGAGGCGAAACTCACCGTGAGGTGGTCGCCCAGCGCGCGCGCCTCGCGGAAAAACTGCACATGCCCCGCATGGATGATGTCGTAACAGCCGGAAACGAAGACGCGAATCATGGGGGGCACGCTTCCGGCCCGCACACGCGGCGTCGAGCCACTTTCCGCCCGGCCTGAGCGCCAAGATTCGTGCCTCCGCCGAACCAAACGCGCACGCCACCGTGCCGACCTGTCCTGCTCCCCCCTCCTGCCTCCGCCCTCGCCCACCCGCACCACCTCAACCGCCACCGCCGCGCTTTCACGCGCATCCGATCCGCCCCCCCCGCGCCCGCCTCCCGGAGTTGCGTCACCTATTGGGTTACACAATTCCGGACTTCGCCTGCGACCGAGTCGATCCCGAGTCCGATCCCCGAGCAGGTCCCGGGCTGATCGGCGGGCGCCTTTTTGCCCTCGCGTCGTTGGCTCCCGGAAGCGCTTATCGCGCCATGTCGTTCGATTCCCTCGGTCTCCACTCCAGCATCCTCCGCGCCGTCCAGGCCAAGGGCTACACCACGCCGTCCCCCATCCAGGAGCAGGCGATCCCGATCGTGCTGACCGGCCGCGATCTCGTCGCGTCGGCCCAGACAGGCACGGGCAAGACCGCCGCCTTCGCGCTGCCCATCCTCAACCGCCTCGGCCCGCACAAGTCCCCCGGCCCGCGCGTCCTCGTGCTCGAACCCACCCGCGAGCTCGCCGCCCAAGTCGACGAAAACTTCGCCGAGTTCGGCCGGTTCACCGACCTGCGCCGCGCTCTCCTCCACGGCGGCGTCGGCTACGGCAAACAACGCGCCGACCTCCTCGCCGGCGCCGACATCGTCACCGCCACCGTCGGCCGCCTGCTCGACTTCCTCAACGAGCGCGTCCTCCGCCTCGACCACCTGCAAGTCCTCGTTCTCGACGAGGTCGACCGCATGCTCGACATGGGCTTCATCAAGGACGTCAAAAAGATCGTCTCCCTCTGCCCCAAGGTCCGCCAGACGCTCTTTTTCTCCGCCACCATCCCGCCCGAGATCCAGGAGATCGCCCGCTTCGCGCTCAAAGACCCCGCTACCGTCACCATCGGCCGCACGCGCTCGGTCAACGAGTCCGTCACCCACGCCATCTACCCCGTCGCGCACCATCTCAAGTTCCCCCTCCTCCTCGAGCTGCTCAAGAAGACCGACTACAAGAGCGTGATCGTTTTCAGCCGCACCAAACACGGCGCGGACAAGATCGCCCGCAAGCTCAAGGCCGAGGGCCACACCGTCGCCCTCCTCCACGGCGACCGCAGCCAGGGCCAGCGCAAGGCCGCTCTCGAAGGTTTCAAGGACGGCTCGACGTCGCCGGCGTCACCCACGTCATCAACTACGACAGCCCCGGCACGCCCGACGACTACGTCCACCGCATCGGCCGCACCGGCCGCGCCGCCGCCGAGGGCGACGCCTTCACGCTCGTCACTCCCGACCAGACCGGCGAGGTGCGCGCGATCGAGAAATTCATCAAGGCCACCATCCCGCAGCTCACGATGGAAGGCTTCGACTACAAGGCCAAGGCGCCCGCGCCGCTCCCCGGCCAGGGCGGTGGCGGCGCTAGCGGCGGCGGACGTGGCGACAGCCCCCGCGGCTTCCGCACCCCCCGCTTCGGCGGCGGTGGCGGCAACGGAGGCGGCGGCCAGCGCGGAGGCGGACCTCGCGGTGGCGGTTCCGGCGGCGGGCAACAGCCCCGTCACCACGGTCACCGCTCCGACGGCGCGCCGACTTCCGGCCAACCGCTCCGGGCCGATCACCGTCGCTCCGACGACGCAGGCCCGCGCGCCCCTCTGCCCGGCACCACCGGCGGCAAAGGCAGCGGCGGCCAGCAACGCGACAAAGACCGCGCGCCCAATCCCTTTATCCAAAAGGGCCGCCCCGGCGCCCACTGGCAGACCCGCAGCGGTCGCCGCTGAGGCCGGTCCGGCGGGCGGGCCGCGAAACGGGAATCTTCAAAAATCCTGCAATCGCTGCTCGCCGCGCCCGCGTTCGGGCTCGAGCCGCGCGAGCACTTCGCCGAGCAGATAAATCGAGCCCGTGACGACGATCACGTCGTCCGCGGCGCCGATCGCGCAGACGCCCGCGCGCGGGAAAAGCGTCTCCACCGCGCCCCGCGCGAGCTTGCCGCCGCGCGCCAGAAAGTCCGCCGGCACCAAGGCCTCCAACTCCTCGAAACTCGAGGCGCGCGCCTGCTGCGGGCGCGCGAGGTGGATCTCCTTCGCGTAACGCCCCACCACTTCGAGCAAGGGCTTCGCTCGCGCCGCGCCGAGCACGCCTGTCACGACCACCGGCGCGCGGCCGGTCTCCGCCACGAGTTTCGCGAGCAGGCCGTCGAGCACCTCCGCGCCCTCGGGATTGTGCGAGGCGTCGAGCACGATCAAGCGCCCGTCGGAGAGCCGCGCGCGCTGCCAGCGCCCCGGCCAAGTCACTTTGGCCAACCCTTGGTCGATGCGCGCCTCGGTCAGGTCAAATTGTCCCGTCCTCGCGAATTCACGCGCCGCCAGCGTCGCGGTCGCGGCGTTGAAGCGCTGGTAATCGCCCTCCAGCGCCGCGCGCGGATAGTTCGCCACGTCGTCGCCGAAAACCTCGCGCACCGAGTGCAACGGCGCCCCGCGTTCCGCCGCCACCGCGCGCACCACCGCCTCGGCCTCGGCCGGCAGGCGCCCCATCACCACCGGCAGGCCCGGCTTGATGATGCCGGCCTTCTCCGCGGCGATCTTCGCCAGCGTGTCGCCCAGCATCTCGCAGTGATCCAGCCCGATGCTCGTGATCACGCTGACCGCCGGCGTGATTATGTTCGTCGCGTCGAGCCGCCCGCCGAGGCCGACCTCGACCACCGCCGCATCGCAGCCGCGTCGCGCGAACTGCAAAAACGCCATCGCGGTCATGAACTCGAAAAAGCTCGGCGCCTCGCCCGGCGTCGCGCGCTCCAGCTCCGCGACCAGCGGATCGAGCTCGGCCACATAGGCCATGATCTCCGCCTCCGTCAGCGGCACGCCGTCCACCTGCACGCGTTCGCCCAGACGCACGAGGTGCGGCGAGGTATACATGCCGACCCGCTTGCCCGCCGCGCGCAGGATCGAGGCGAGCATCGCGCTGACCGAGCCTTTGCCGTTCGTGCCCGCGACATGGATCAGCGGCACCGCCCGCTCCGGGTTGCCCAGCGCCGTGGCAAACGCGCGCATCCGATCGATGCCAAAGGAGACGCCCCTCGCCTTCATCGCGAAGAGGCGCTCGCAGACGGCGGCGTAGTCGGCGGAGGAAGCGTTCACCGTTGAATCAAAGGTAGGGCGGGACCGCTGGGCCCGACCTACCCGAAAACCGTGATCCTCAGGCCGCCGCCGGCGCCTTCTTCGTGTGCAGCGCGCAGAGCGTGTTGCGCAGGGTGTCGCGCATCTCGAGGCGCGGCACGATCAGGTCGATGAGCCCCTTCTTTTGAAGGAACTCGGCCGTCTGGAAGCCCGGAGGCAGCGTCTGCTTCACGGTGTCCTTGATCACACGCGCCCCGGCGAAGCCGATCAGCGCGCCGGGCTCGGCAATGTTGAGGTCGCCCAGCACCGCGAAGCTGGCCGTCACGCCGCCCATCGTCGGATGCGTGAGCACGGAGATGTAGGGCAGGCCGGCCTCCGACAGGCGACCCAGCGCCGCGCTCGTCTTGGCCATCTGCATG
>CBIHRE010000284.1:0-6737 GCA_966212385.1 uncultured Akkermansia sp.
GGGGCGCCGTCCGCGGGCGCGGTGTCGATCAAGGACACTTCGCCGGCGGCGAGCGTGCCGGCGGCGGCGCCGTCGCCGATGTTGAGCGCGCCGTTGTTGTGGATCTCGATGGTGCCGCCGCCGAACTCGCCCGCGGTGACGGTGGCGCCGTCAGCGATCGTGAGCGTGCCATTGTTGTAATGGGTTTCGTCGACGTAGGCGCCGATTTTGAACGAGCCCGAGACGTTCCACTGCGCGCCGCTCCCGGTGACGAGCACCGTGCCGACGGTGGTGCCGGGGCCGCCGGCGTTGTTGGTGGCGATGTCGGCGTTGAGCGAATTGACGACGCCGCCATCCTTGATGTCGAGCGTGCCTCGCCCGAGGGCGCCGATCGTGATGTCGCCGGTCGTCCAAATCGAGCCGGCGGTCTCCACGGTGGCGGTGGCGACGGAGCCGGCTTGAGCGCCGATGACGGAGGAGTTTTGGCCCAAGCCGGCGAGGGTGAGCATGCCGCCGCCGCTTACGGTGAGGGAAGCGGTGCCGGCCTGGCCTACGATAAGAGACGCGGGCTGGGCGTCGGAGCCGATGGTGAGGTCGCCGCCGGTGCCGATGATGAGGTTCGATGAGCCGCTGGTGATCGTATCGCCGGAGAGCGTCACGTTGGCGACCGAGGTGCCGCCGTTGAGGACGACGTTCGTGTTTCCGCCGATGACGACCGAGTCGTGGGTGTCGGGTGTGCCCTCGAGGTCCCAGTTGCCGTCAATGTTCCAGTTGAAGTCCACTCCCCCGGTCCAGTTGAAGGTCGTCTGCGCGACGAGCGACGAGGCGGGGAGCAGCGCGATCACTGCGAGCAGGCGAAGGGCGGCGGGCGAGGGCGCGGCGGCGCGCGCGGCGCGAGTGCGAGGGAGGATGGCGAGAAGGCTCATGCGAAGCGAAGTGGACGGAGGATACGTTTTGGCTGAGGGACCGGCTGGCATCCGCGTAGGGGGTTTTGCCAATGGCTGGAAGGTTCCCGACGCTCGTGACGGTGTTTTTACAGATATATGAAAGCTGTAAACGCGTTCGAGGCCGGGCTTCTCGGACGGCGTCCTAAGGCTCTCCGCTTCGGGCCGGCCGCCAGGCAGCGGGCGCGGGGACGCGCTCGCCCACCTTGGAAGCGATCCGAGAAAACGAAAAGCCCCGCGTCGGGGAGACGAGGGGCCTTCGGGGCGGTAGTGGAAAAACGACTACGCAGCGTGCTTATTTGAGGATCATGTCCTTCACCGTCTTGCCGGCGGGGATCATGGGCAGCACGTGCTCGGTGTAGGGCACGATGATGTCGAGGACGTAGGGGCCCTTGTGGTCGAGCATCTCCTGGATGGCCTCGCGAAGCTCCTCGCGCTTGAAGACGCGGCGGGCCTTCACGCCGAAGCCTTGGGCGATGGTGACGTAGTCCGGGTAGATGCCGGAGGGATTGTCGGGCGAGCCGATGTTGTCCGGGTGACCGAGGATGGTGTTGCCGCGGACGCTGTTGTAGAAGCGGTCTTCCCACTGCACGACCATGCCGAGGTGCTGGTTGTTCAGGATCATGGCCTTGGCGGCGATCTTCTCGACCGCGCAGGTGGCGAGTTCCTGGACGTTCATGAGGAAGGAGCCGTCGCCGTCGATGTCGATGACCTCCTTGTCGGGGCAGGCGACCTTGGCGCCCATGGCGGCGGGATAGCCGAAGCCCATCGCGCCGAGGCCGAGGGAGCTGATGTAGCGGCGGGGCTCCTTGAAGGGATAGAACTGGGCGGCCCACATCTGGTGCTGGCCGACGCCGGTGGTGATGATGGCCTCGCCCTTGGTGAGCTCGTGGAGGAGCTCGACGGCCTCTTGCGGGACGATGTGGCGGGTGGCCTCGTAGCTGAAGGGGTAGTCGCGCTTCCAGGCGGCGCATTGGGTGTGCCAAGCCTTGGTGTCGGGCGGGGTGAACTTGACCGCGGCGATGAGCTCGTTGAGGCGCGTGAGGGCGTATTTGATGTCCGAGGCGACGGGGAACTGGACGCGCTTGTTCTTGTTGTGCTCGGAGGGGTCGATGTCGACGTGGACGATGGTCGCGGCGGGGGCGAATTTGTCGACGGCGCCGGTGATGCGGTCGTCGAAGCGCGCGCCGAAGCAGAGGAGGAGGTCGCTTTGCTCGACGGCCCAGTTGCCGAAGGCGGATCCGTGCATGCCGAACCAGCGGAGCGAGAGCGGGTGGTCCTCGGGGAAGGCGCCGACGCCCATGAGCGTGGTGGCGACGGGGATGTTGGCCGAGACGGCGAACTTGCGGAGATCCTCGGAGGCCTCGGCGGAGATGATGCCGCCGCCGGTGTAGATGATCGGGCGCTGGGCTTTGGAGATCAGGTCGAGGATGTGCTTGAGCTGATCGTCGGAGGCGTGCGGGAACTCGGTGAGGCTCTTGTTGGCGAACTCGATGGTGGCCGGGAAAACGGGCGTGAGCTTGGCCTGCTGGACGTCCTTCGGGATGTCGATGATCACGGGGCCGGGACGGCCGGAGCGCGCGAGGTAAAAGGCCTCCTTGAAGATGCGGGGGAGGTCGGCGGCGTTGAGCACGAGGTAGCTGTGCTTAACGATCGGCAGGGTCATGCCGAAGAAGTCGGTTTCCTGGAACGCGGACTTGCCGATGAACTTGGAGAAAACCTGGCCCGTGATGCAGATCATCGGGATGGAGTCCATGTAGGCGTCGGCGATGCCGGAGACGAGGTTGGTGGCGCCGGGGCCGGAGGTGGCCATGCAGACGCCGACCTTGCCGGTGGCGCGGGAGTAGGCCTCGGCGGCGAAGACGCCCCCCTGCTCGTGGCGGGGGAGGATGACGCGGATGTCGTTGCGACGAGCGAAGGCCTGGTGGAGCTCCTGCGAGGCGCCGCCCGGGTAGGCGAAGATGGCGTCGACACCCTCGCGCACGAGGCACTCGACGACGGTGTCGGCGCCGTTCATGGCGCGGCCGATCTCGGGTTGCGGGAACGTGGCGGGCGTGGCGGAGGCTTTCATGGGATGCGAAGGAAAAAGATAAACGGACGAAAAAGCCGGGCACGCAAGGCGGAGGCAAGAGCGAAGGCGGGACGATGGCCGCTGTATCTGCGAACACGCGAGCCACCGCAACGGAGGCGGACACCCCGATCCGATGCTTCCGGGCTGGCCTTGGCGTAGACGACGCTGCTAGTCGCTAAGGCCCATGATCTTCCCGTTCCGGATCGAGACCTTGTTCAAGCACTACCCTTGGGCCAACTGGGCGCTGATCGTGGCGATCGTGCTCTTTTTCTTTTCGCCGGGGGAATGGTATTCCGAGGACACGATCCTGGCCATGGTGCTGCAAGATTGGTCCCTGTCGGGACTGCTCGGGCATATGTTCCTGCATGCCGGCTTCATGCACATGGCGGGAAACATGATCGTGCTGTGGGTGTTCGGCAACGCGGTCTGCGGCAACACCAACAACTGGATCTATCTGCCGCTATTTGCCGGACTCGGCATGGCTTCGGGCGCGATCCATTTGCTCATCGACGGCAGCCCGGTGGTCGGCGCGAGCGGCGCGATCTACGGTATCGTGGGCATGGCGCTCGCGATGTATCCGGTGAACCGTGTGAGCGTGGCGTGGTGGTTCGTGATGCGTTTCGGCACCTTCCAAGTTCCCCTCTGGGTCTGCGCCATGGCGTGGGCGATCATGGACACGATCGGGGCGATTTTTCAGACCGGCCAAGTCGCGCACATCGCCCATCTGGGCGGACTGGCGACGGGCATGGTGTCGGGCTGGCTGGCGCTGAAAAAGGGCTGGGTGGAGCTCACCGAATTCGACAACCGCTCGCTTGAGGAGATTTTCGCCGGCAAGACGGCCGAGGCCCGGCGCGAGCGGATTCGCGCCGCGGAGCGTGGCACGATGCCCCCTCCGCCGGCGGCCGCCGCCCAAGGCGGCCCGTGGGCGCAGCAAAGCGCGGCGGCGGGCGATCCGCTGGTCATGCCGGCCACCGGCGCGATGGTCGCGGAATGGTCGCGACGGGCTTCGGGGACGAATGTGTCGGCGACGGACGCGGCCTTGATCGAGGCGGGAGGACCGGACGGGGATCGGAAGCGCTTCGAACTGCTCTACGGCGCGTCTTTTTCGGCGATGGGCTACTCCTTTCATCGCTCACTGGCGGACTATTTTCGACGGGTGGCGAAAGAGCAGATCTGGCCGCACGAAGGCCCGGCGCTGGCGAATCTCTTGCGCATGATCGAGGAGGACTTCGGGGCCATGCGTTCGTGCGGATTTGTCGAGGAGGACCTCGCGTGGCTACGCGATGAGGGGCGCTTGGCGGCGTTCCTGCGTTCTTCGTCTCCGGCCGGGGCCGCGCAGGGCGTCTAGGCCGAGTTGCGCGGCTTGGCGGAACTCGCCGCGCGAGGCCTCGTTTTGCATCGGCAGGTCGCCGGGCGAGGTGCGTTTTGCACCCGAAAAACCTGCCGCCATCCTTTGGCGTGACGCGTAAGGAGATACGCACGAGTGGATAAGGTTTTGTGAAGGGCGGCTGGCCCGGCGTCTGCGAGACCCTGTGCCGAATCCCGCCCCCCATGCATCACTACCTTCTCGCGCTGCTCTTCGCCGTCCTCTGGTCATGGAGTCTGACAAGCGCCAACGCGCTTGGCGGTTTTGTCCATGTGCCGCTGGTCGCGGCCTTGGTGTGCGCGAGCCTCGGCCGCTCCCGTTATCATCATCGGCGCGAGGCGCACGGGTAGAGCGAAAACGGGAAGCGGTCGGCCCAACCCAAATCACAGATCCCCGAAATGAAACTCCGCCACTCCACCTCGCCCGCCTTCGTCCTGCGTCTGTTTCTCTCCATTTCCGTGCTCATCGCCGGCATAGGCTTCCTTGTCTTGGCGTCGAACGCCGCCGGCTCTTTCCGACAAGTCATCGATAGCGTGCTCGAAGGCGCGCCCATGGCCCCGGGCTTCCTGCCCTTCGTGGTCGGGATCATCTGCATCATCTACGGCACCGTCGGTCTCGTTTTCCGGCGCGACGATCATTGATCCGGATCCGTCGCGATCACGCGGCCCCCATAGCCAGGCGCGTCCGCCGGCCGGCGCCTTTTCCCTCCTCCTTTCTTCACCCTAACCCACCAAACACCATGCCCGCCAATCCAGAGACCTCCGCCCCGACCGACAGCACCATCGACGAGATCAAGGCCCTCCTCGCCGAGGCCGAAAACGTGATCGCCGCCTCGGGGAGCGCGGCCAGCGAGGAAATCTCCTCCCTCAAGGAGCGGCTCCGCTCCGCCCTCGACCGCAGCCGCGACACCGCGCAACGGGCCGTGCAAATGGCCAAGGACGGCGCCGCCCAGGCCGACGAGGCGATACAAACCCATCCCTACGTCGCCATCGGCATCGCCGCCGGCGTCGGCCTCCTCGTCGGAGCGCTGATCAGCCGCAGCCACTATTCCCGCTAACCGCGCCCCTTCGCGCGCCATCCCCCGCCTGCGATGACACCGGAGTCCGCCATCCACCTGTTCAAACGCGCCGGTCCCGCCCTCCGCGCGATGCTCGACGGCCTGGGGCATCGCGCGCAGCTCGCGTTGCTGGAATTCACCGAGCTGCGCGATCAGATCGCGTCGTCGCTCATGCTCGGGCTCGCCGCCCTGGTGCTCTCGTTGCTCGGCGGCATCGCGCTCACCTTCGCGATCGCCGCCTCGATCTGGCACCGCGAGGACCGCGGGCTCTGGATGGGCCTCCTCACGCTCGTCTACTTCGTCATCGCCGGCGTGCTGGCGATGGTGATGACGAAGCGCCTGAAGCGCCTGTCCTTCCTGCCTGAGACCTCCCGTCAGCTCAACGAGGACCGCCTCTGCCTCGGCGCCTTGTTGCACGAAGAAAAACACCCGCATCCCGTGCCATGAACTCCTCGCCGCATTCCCACAATGGCGCCGGCTCCGCGCCCGCCCGGGCCGCGGGGCCGGCGGAGGCCCGCGTCGCCCGGCGCGAGCGTCTGCTGCTGCTCTGCGCCGTCGACCGCGCGCGCCTGCGCCTGCTCTGGAAAATGCCGGACAAACCCGCCGCTCCCCGCCGCTCCTTCGGCGCCGGCCTGCTCAGTCCGCCGACCCTCGCGGCGATCCTGCCCTGGGTGCCCGGCAAGATCGGGCGCTGGAGCCGGCGCATCCGCACCGGAGCCAATATCCTTCGCACCGTTATTCGCGTGGCCGCGTGAGCCGCGCGCGGCGGCCTCCCCCGGGCCCCGTCGTCTTCACGCGTCGGACAACCTCAACCCCTGTTTACCATGCTCCGTTGGACTCTCATCTTTCTCGTCGTCGCCCTCATCGCCGGATTGCTCGGATTCGTCGGCATCGCCGGGGCGGCCGCCAGCATCGCGAAGATCATCTTCTACATCTTCCTCGTGCTCCTGGTCGTATCCCTCATCGCGGGCATGTTCGGCGGAGGCCGGCATACTTCGTAGTCCGCGATCTTTCGACCGCCCTTCGAGTCGCCGCGGCCTCGGCGCCGCGGCGGGCGGTTCGCTTTCCCCGTCGTCTTTCACCCCGCACCCCCTCCGTTCCATGAAAACCTCCTTCCCTCCGCGCCGCTCTCCTCTTCGGTTCCGCAGCTTGACGGGCCTTCTGGCGATCTCGGCCGCGTCTCTTTTGGCCCAAGGCACCAGCACCAGCTCCACCACGAGCGGAGGCAGCCAGGCCGACGAGGACGTGGCCGCCGCGCGCCGCGCCGCCGCCTCCGCGGGCACCGGGACGTCCGGCAGAGCCGGCGTGGGTGCGCGAGGC
>CBIHRE010000285.1:0-6727 GCA_966212385.1 uncultured Akkermansia sp.
GATCCGATTCGGATGCGCGGCGTGCTCGTCGACGCCGCGGAACGCGCCGGCTGGGAGGGCCCGCCTTTGCCGCGCGGGAGAGGCCGCGGCATCGCGTTCTACTTCAGCCATCGCGGCTACTTCGCGATCGTCGCCGAGGTGACGGTGACGCCCGCGGGCGAGCTCACGGTGGACCGGGTGGTCGTCAGCGGCGATGTCGGCTCGCCGATCATCAATCCGAGCGGCGCGGAAAACCAGGTGGCGGGCTCCGTCGTGGACGGGTTGAGCGCCGCCTGGGTGCAGGCCGATGACCTCAAGGGCGGGCGCATCACCGCGGGCAACTTCGACACGCACCCGATCCTGCGCATGCCGGCGACGCCGAAGGTGATCGACATCCACTTCATCCAGACGGACAACCCGCCGACCGGGCTGGGCGAACCGGCCTTGCCGCCCCTGGCGCCGGCCGTCTGCAACGCGATCTTCGCGGCCACGGGCAAACGCGTCCGCACGCTCCCGATCGCGCAGACGGATCTGAGCTGGACTTGACGGCCCGGCGGGGCGCTCGTCGCGCGTCAGGACGGCCACCTTTACACGAGCTTAATAATTCTCCGGCTCCGTCTTCATACGGCGCTAACGTGGGAGCGGTTGAATGGAGGCATGAACTCCCCCGTTTCCGATTTCCGTCGCCAAGTCCACATCCTCCGCCGCGGCCACGCCCGCTTCTCCGTCGCCGCTCTTTTCGCCGCCATGGCGCTGGCTTCGGTTGCGCGGGCGGAGAACGCTCCCCCGGAGCGTCGCCCCGCCGAGCGAGAGGGTTTGCCTGCCGATACTCAGAGGCGCCCGGGCCCCTTCGCGATTTTCGACACCAACCACGATGGCGTCGTTTCCGCCGAGGAAATCAACGCGGCGCCCGCCGTGCTGCGCCGTCTTGATCGCAACGGCGACGGACGTCTTAGCGGCGACGAGCTGCGCCCGCGCCCGCCTCGTGGCAAGGAGGGAGGCGCGCCCGGCGGCGGCGGCGATGATCGCATGCCCTCGCCTCCCGGTGGCGGCCCCGACGAGCAATGATGTCATCATAGGCCTGTTGGCCTCAAGGTGGCCGGGAGGGGCCCTCCGGCCGTGGATCGCGAGCTCCGAGCGGCGGGCACAGGGACGTGCCCGCCCACCTGTGGAGAGAAGCCTCACTCTGCCAACGTCATGAATATCCGTTTTTTCCTGTCTCTGCTGGCGATTCCTCTCGGGCTGGCCGCCCAGCCCGCGCCGTCCCAGCCCCCGCCGCCGAACCCCGTTCCGCCTTCCGGCACGGCCGTTCCTCCCGTCGCCGGTCAACTGGGCGGACCTCTTTCCGGGCTGGCCGCCGCCGATCGTGCGGCTTTCGCGGATGGGTTTACCGCGTTTGCGCAGCGCGAGAACGTCGACAGCGGTCTCGGGCCGATTTTCAACGACGTCTCCTGCATCTCCTGCCACGGCAATCCCGCTCCGGGCGGCGGCAGCCGACGCAGCGTCGTTCGTTTCGGGCGCGCGGGCGAAAACGAATTCGATCCCTTGGAGCGTCTAGGCGGGCCGCTCTTGCAGGACCGGGCGATTCGGCCGGAACTCCGGGAACGCGTTCCCGCGGAGGCGAACGTCGTGGCTCGACGGATAACGACGCCGCTCTTCGGGGCGGGCCTCGTCGAGGCGATTCCCGATTCGACCTTGCGCGCCCTCGCGGCGAAGACCGGAAAGCCCGACGGGATCAAGGGACGCGTTTCCGTCGTCACCGACGTCGTGAGCGGCGCCGAGCGCGTCGGACGTTTCGGCTGGAAGGCCCAGCAGGCGACGCTGCTCGCCTTCTCGGCCGACGCCTACGCGAACGAGATGGGCGTCACCAACCGGTTCTTTCGCGCCGACAACGCGCCGAACGGCAATCTCGCGCTTCTTGATCGGGCCGACCGCATTCTTGATCCCGAGGACGAGGCCGATCCCGCGACGGGAAAAGCCGACATCGACCACGTCGCCGACTATATGCGCCTGATCGCGCCTCCGTCGAGAAACGGTCCGCCCGACGCGCCTCCGGTGCGAAACGGGCAGACGCTGTTCGCCTCGCTGAATTGCACCGTCTGCCATGCGCCGGCCTTGCAAACGGGGGCGTCGACGATCCCCGCGCTTTCGCGCAAGAGCGTGCCGCTCTATTCGGATTTGCTCCTGCACGACATGGGCGCGCTCGGCGACGGCATCGCGCAGGGCTCCGCCGGACCGCGCGAGATGCGCACCGCGCCGCTTTGGGGCCTTGGGCGTCGCAACGTTTACCTCCACGATGGACGCGCCGCCACGCTCGACGCGGCGATCCGCGCCCATGATGGCGAGGCCGCCGCGTCCCGGGGCCGCTACGAGCGGCTGGATCCCGCGCGGCAAAGGGACCTGCTCGCATTCCTGCGCTCGCTCTGAGCGTGCCTCGCTTGCAGGCTCCGGCGCGTGCCACCCCTGCCGCTGATCACCGCCCATCGAGGCGCCTCGCACGACGCGCCCGAAAACACCTTGGCCGCGTTGAAACTAGGTTTCGCGCAGGGCGCCGACGCGGGCGAATGCGACGTGCGTATCACTCGCGACGGTCGGGTGGTCCTGCTTCACGACGAGAGCACGCACCGCGTGGCGGCCTGCGATCTCGTGGCGGCCGGAAACACTCTTGAGTCTCTGCGCCGGGTGGATGTCGGCGCGTGGAAGGGGACAAGTTACGCGGGGGAACGGATCCCGACGCTCGAGGAGGCGCTCGCGGTCGTTCCCGCCGGGCGTCGTTTGATCATCGAGATCAAGTGCGGGGTGGGGATACTTCCAGCCATCGAACGCGCCTTGGCGGAGTCGGCGCGGGAACGGAGCGCAATCGTTCTGATGGGTTTCGATTTCGAGGTCGTCGCCGCGGCGAAGCGCCGTTTTCCGGACGTGGAGACGCACTGGGTGGTGGCGCGCGAGAGGAGCTCGGCCTCCGCGCTGGCCGCGCGGGCGCGATCCGCCGGGCTGGACGGGCTTAACTTGGATAAAGATTTCCCGATCGACCGGGATTTCGTGGCCGTCGTGCACGCCGCGGCCTTGCGGCTTCATGTGTGGACGGTCGACGACCCCGCGGGAGCCGCCCGGCTCGTCGAGGCCGGAGTCGACTCGATCACGACGAATCGGCCCGGCTGGCTGCGCGAGCGGCTTTTGAGTGCGAAACCGGACCTCAGGGTTGGGTGACCTTTAGACGCAGGAAGAGGCGCGTGTCCGCGCCGACGGGGCGGGTGTGACGGATGAGCTGGTAGGAGGCGTTGTCCTCGAGCACCGTGCCCGAGCCGGTGGCGGGGGACCAAGTGGAGAGATCCAGGCTTTCTTCCAACGCAAAGACGAGGTCGGTTGCGCTCTTGGATTTGCGGTAAACAAGGGAGAGAGGAGCGCCGGCGGCATCGAGGCTCGGCAGGATCGACGCGTCGAAGGCGCTGGGATCTCCGGCGAAGGCGCGCTCGAGGAGGTTGACGACGCCGTCGCCGTCGGGATCGGCGGTGTCGGCGGCGGAGCCGGTGTTGTCGGGCGTGCCGAAGTTGGCCTGGCGCCACGACTGCGCAGCCGTGAGGAGCGAGGCGGCGGTCTGCGGACTGTTGGCACCCTCGCCGTTGGCGTTGAGCGCGCTGACAACGTAGTAGTAGGTGGTCGAGCCGGAGAGGCCGGAGTCGTTGTAGCTGGCGCCGGAGGTCTGCGCGACGACGGCGTAGGGGCCGCCGCTGACGGTGGAGCGTTTGACGTAGTAGCCGGTGGCGCCGCCCACGGCGGGCCAGCTCAGCGAGACGGCGGAGCCCGAGCCGGAGGCGACAGGCGCGGCGGGAGCGGAGGGGAGGACGACGGGCGTGCTATACAGGAGGGCGGAGACCGGGAGCGCCTCCTGGGTGAGGCGGACGTCGTCGATGTAGCCGTAGAAGCGGTCGGTGTGGTTGCCGCCGTAGAGGCCGCGGCCGACGGTGATGACGCCGGCGTCCCAAGAGGAGCCGTCGCCGGCGCCGGTGGTGAGGGATGAGTTGGCGCTGGAGGAGATATCGAGGGCGCCGAGCTGCGTGTAGCCTGTCGCGCCGTCGGTAATGTTTTTCAAATACAGGGAGAGCGTCTTCCCGTTGGAGGTGGCGGCGATGGCCTGCCATTTCGTGGAGACGACGGCGTTGGCGGCGGAGTCGATGTTCCACTTGTTGCCGGCGGTGTCGGTGAAGGTGATCGCTAGGACGCCGTTGGGGCGCACGGAGAAGTAGAGCGCGGCGAGGCCTGTCTCGCCGGCGAAGGCGCCCTGGCTGTCGCGGCCGATGACGGTCTGGAAGCCGTTGTTGGCGTTGTCGGGATTGATGGCGGCCTCGAGCGTCCAACGCACGGGACGCCAGTTCGTGAGGGCGGTGCCGATGGCGGACATGGCGGGGTAGGCGTTGGCATGCTGCACCGAGAGGGTGTTGGCCGAGCCGGTCTGAGGGGTGGTGGCGGAGGGGACGGCGGCGCGATACCAGTGCCAGTTGGCGGCCCAGGCGGAGAGGTGGTTGTTGCGTCCGGAAACGTCCTTCATGCTGCCGTCGTAGAGCCCGGCGTTGCCGGCGAGGTAGGGGACGTAGGCGTCGGCCGTGCCCTGCTCGAAGTTCCAGTGCGCCATGGTGAGCGGAGTCGCGGCGGCGAGCGCGGAGCTGTCGGGGCTGGAGCCGACGGGGTTAACCGCGACGACGATGTAGTAGTAAGTCGCGCCGGCGGAGAGGCCGCTCTGGACGAAGCTGGTGCCGGTCAGGCCGGAGGCGACGGTGGTGTAGGGGCCGGCGAGGGCGGAGGCGCGTTTGACGACGTAGCTCTGGGCGGAGAAGGCGGCGGACCAGTCGAGGCGGAGCTGCGTCGGCGCGAGGATCGTGAAGGCGAGGCCGGAGGGCGCGGGGGGCGCGGAGGGCTCGGTGGTGGTGACGGTCAGGGTGCCGTTGGTGGCAAGCGTGCTGGTGTCCCAAGTCAGGCCGGTGGCGAGCGTCGGCAAGGTGGTGGACGCGAAGGCGCCGGAGGAGGAGCCGGCCTGGAAGAGCTGGAAGCTGTCGCCGTAGGCGAAGGTGCCGCCGGCGTTGGTGACGACCAGCGCGCCGCCGCGGGTGAGCGCGCCGGTGACGTTGAGGCGGTCGGCGGTGCCGGAGGCCTTGTTGATCTCGAGGCGGGTGGTGGAGCCGGCGGCGAGGACGACGTTGCCGCCGACGGAGAGCGTGCCGACGCCGCTGCCCGGCGAGAGGGTGGCGCCGGACTGGACGGAAACAGAGCCGGCGACGGTGCCTGTGCCGGCGAGGGTCCCCGTGCCGGAAATGGTGGCGGAAGGGATGCGCGCGGAGCCGTTGAGCAACAAGGTGCCGGCGGTGATGTTGGTGGCGCCGGTGTAGGTGTTGTTGGCGTTGAGCGTGAGGGTGCCGGCGCCGGTCTTGATCAAGGCGCCGGTGCCGGAGATGACGCCGGAGAGAATCTGGTTGGCGGAGCTGGCGTAGGAGAAGACGGCGTTGTTGACGATGGGCATCCAGTGGTCGCCGTTGTTGAGACGGCCGGCGCCGGAGACGGAGAAGGTGCCGGAGCCGACGACGATCTCGCCGTTGTGCGAGTTGTTGGGATGCGTGAGCACGAGCGTCCCGGCGTCCTCCTTGATGAGCATGCCGACGATGGGATTGCTGTTGAGCGGCGCGGTCTGGAGGACGTTGCCGGCGGCGGGGCTGGAGAGAGGCACGGCGAGGGTGAGGGTGGTGCCGGCGGCGGGTTGGAAGAGGGCGGCGCTGACATCGACGCGGATGCCGCGGTTGGCGTCGTCGATGGTCATGGTCTGGGTGGTGCGCAGGATGCCGCGGTTGAGCGTGAGCTGGTCGGCGGTGAAGCTGGCGGGGTTGGCTCCGAGGCGGGCCTCCGAGTCGATGACGACGGTGCCGAAGCGGCCGTCGCCGACGACGATCTTGCCGGTGTAGGCGCTGTTCGCGCCGCCGAGGGTCGTTTGATTTTCGGTGAAGAGGAGGGAACCGGAGCCGACGAGGTTGGCGGCGAGGTTGATCGCGCCCCAGGCGCCGCGAATCTGGCTGAGGCTTTGCACGGTGAGGGTGCCGGCGAGGGTTTGGAGAGCGCCGCCGTCGCCGAGCTGGATCAGGGTCGCGCCGTCGAAGCGGAGGTCGTTTACCGTGGTGGTCTTCGCGCCGTTGGCGGCGAGGTAGAGGCTGCCGTTGGCGATGGCGAGGGACTTGCCGGCGAAGGTGCGGCTGACGTTGTCGTAGGGGGTGAGCAGGCGCAGCCCGCGGCTGTCGTAGTCCTTGGCGGAGGAAGGGGCGAGGCTGTCGCTCCAGACACCGCTCGCGGCGAAGGAACTGGAGCCCCAGGCATCGTTGTTTTTCAGGATCACCTTGGAGTTGTCCCAGTTGGCGCCGAGCAGGTAGTTGCCGCGGACCTGGGTGTCGGAGAGGGCGACGGTGCTGAGGCGCACCTCGTGATAGTCGATGTTGGCCATGGAGTCGCCGCTCCAGAGGGAGCGGCCGAGCCAGTTGTCGACGTCCTCGAGTTGCGAGAGGTGGAAGGCGACGTCGACGGAGGCTATGAAGGTGCCGTTGCGATACCAGCGGAGGGTGCCGCCGGAGGCGGTGTCGGTGAAGGTGAGCGCGTAGTGGTTGAGCGCGCCGACGGAGGTGGGGACGCCGGAGTTGGCGGTGACGGCGGTGCCGTCGAGCTTGCCCTCGAACATCTGCGCGCCGAGGTCGGTGCCGACCGAGGCGGTGAG
>CBIHRE010000286.1:0-6708 GCA_966212385.1 uncultured Akkermansia sp.
GTCGGCCGCCGCCGCCGTCCCCGCCGCGGCGGGCTACGCCTCGCTGGGCGCCTTTCTCCAGCGCCGTCTTTTCCCCGCCCGGGCTCAGGTGATGCATTACGATCTGGGCGCCGGGCTCACGTTCGCGACGGCCGCGATGCAGACCGCGTTTTTCGAGTGGCTGCGCATCTACGACGAGATCGAAGGCACGAATTTTCACCAAGCCGGTCCGCCGCGCGCCTTCCCGCTTTTGTTGCCGGTCTTGCGACGCTTCTTTTTGCGCATGGCCGAGGAGACGGGCGAGCAGCGCGGCGTCACCTTGCTGATCAATTTTCCCGAGAAACTCGTTCCCGAGGCGGCCGACGTGCAGGCGAGCTACGACGAACGCGTCGCGTTGGTGACGCTGCTTTCCTGGGCGGCTTCGCCGGAGCTGCATCGCGGCGACGTGGGCGTGATCCTCGTCACCGAAACGATTTCGGAGCTGCATCCCGACCTCCTGCAAAACCCGCATGTCGCCCGCGTGCGGATCGACCTGCCCACGCTCGAGGAGCGAGCCGCGTTCCTCGCTTCGGGCTGGCTCGACCGGCACGCCGCGGCGGAGGGCGGGACGACGCTCGCGACGGGGTCCGACCTCGCGGTGGACGACCTTGCGCGCCGCAGCTCCGGCCTGCCGCTCCTGCGCATCGAGCAACTGCTCGCGACCGCGCTGCGCAACGGCCAACGCGTCACCGCCTCGTATGTCAGCCAGGGGAAGCGCCGCTTGATCGAGGAGTTTTGCGGCGACCTCGTCACCTTCAAGGACCCGAAGCCCGGGCGCTCGCTCGATCTCGTGGCGACGCACGTCGCGGCCAAGGCGCGTCTGCGCGAGCTCGCGAAACTGATCCGCGAAGGGCATCACTCGGTCGTCGAGCGCGGCGTGCTCGTGCCCGGGCGGGTGGGGGTGGGAAAGAGTTTCCTCATCGACTGCTTCGCGAGCGAATGCGGCTTGCCCGTGCTTGAGCTCGGCCAGTTTCGCTCGAAGTGGGTGGGGGAGACGGAGCGCCAGCAGGCGCGCATTCTCCTGACGATCCGCGCCCTCGGGCCGGTGATCGTGGTCGTGGACGAGGCCGACGCCGTCTTTGGCAACCGCTCGGCCGACGGCGACAGCGGCGTGTCGAGCCGCGTGTTCGCGGCTTTCGCGGCGCATCTCGGAGACAGTTCGCTGCGCGGACGCGAACTCTGGATTGCGATGACCTCGCGGCCCGACCTCATGGCGATCGACCTCAAGCGACAGGGCCGCTTCGGGCTCTGCGTGCCACTTTTCCCGGCGCAAAACGCGGACGAGGTCGCGCAGCTTTTCGACGTGGTCGCCAAGGTGCAGGGCGCGACGCTAGGCGAGCCCTTGCTAGCCTACGTGCGCGAGACGCTGGGCGCGAAGCCGCTCACCGGCAGCGACGTCGAATCGATCCTCGTGCGCGCCCGCGAGCGCGCGGTGCTCGCCGGTCGTGCCGAGACGCTGGAACTCGAGGACCTGAAAACGGCGGTGGAAACTTTCATCGACCCGCTCGACGAGAATCTGCTCGCCCTCCAGGAACTCGCCGCGGTGCTGGCCTGTTCCGACAAGCGTTTCCTGCCCGCCCGCTACGCAGACGCCAATCGAGGAGAACTCCGCGAGGCCTACGAGGCCGCGCGCCGCATGTTGCGCGCATGAGCCTCGGGGGGGCGCTTCCACGGCTAGGGTTGCTAAGAGCGTTCGCATCAGGCCGAAGCTGAACGCGAGAGCCCAGGCGGACCAGAAGTTCTCGAGCCCGAAAGCTGCGCCTTTGCGGCTACGACGCCAGCGGCCGATGCGCATCATAAGGAAACCGATGATGATCGGATTCAGGATGAGCGCGGCGATGCGAAGCGTGGGATCGCCCAGCCAGTGGCGGGGTGAGACGAGCAACGAGACCAGTCCCAGGACGAGACCGCCAAGCACATAGAAGGCGATTCGCCACGCGCGGCTTTCTGGCGAACGTCTGAACGCGTGATCGAACAAGAGCTCGCCGAAGAACTCGAGCAGGGCTTGGACGATGATCTCCACGATTGGCTCCATGGTAGGCGGCGGGCTGATCAAGGATCGGTTTTTGGCAGCGGAACGCGCCATGTGTGCTCCGCGGAGCTTTCGGACATCGAAAGGAGCGGACCGGATCGGGGGAGCGCGAGCACGGCGAAACCGCCGCGGATGCTTAATGTTATCGGATCCCGGGTATCGGGGGCTTCCATTGGCGGCATCGGCCAGGGCGCGGTGAGCTCCTGCGCGGTGGCTGGTAGGTTCGGGGTCTCCGACAGCCGGCGGTGGAGCGCGAGCCCCGCACGGGCTAGACGCAGCGCGGCGACGTCGTCCGCGAGGCGGGCGAGTTCCCAGCCCACCTGGGTCCATGCTTCGCGTTCCTCGGCGTCCCCCTCGGTCTCCGCGGCTCGCTGGTCCGCGCTTTCGCTTGTGGTGTCGGACCAGAGGCCGTCGCGGATTTTACGTAGCGCGCGGTCGAGCGTGATCGTGTCGTCGTAGTAACCAACCTGACGCGAAAAGTAGCCGGGCGAGAGGCGGATGGAAAAACGGACAAGCGTGGCCAAGTAACGCGGCGTTTCCTCCCCGGACTCTGATTTGCCGAGCCAACGCGCGGAATCGATTCGCGAGCGTAGCAGCGCCGCGTGGGCGTGCGTGAGCAAGGCCGTCTCGTCCGTCGCGGCGACGAAGACGGCGAGTTGGGGTTCCGTGAGAGGCGCTCCTTGCGCCAGCGCTTCCTCGACGACCGTCCATAGCGCCTCGCGGGCTTCGCGATCATAGTCGCAGTTCCATGCGCCTGGCGATTGGCGCAGGTGGCGAAGCACGGACAGTCCGCGCGCGGCGAGCCCAAGGGCGCCTGAATAATCGCGATATCGGAGGCGCTCCCTGGCTTCCGTGGCCAACGCCGCGTAGGCAAAGCTCACCCCCTGGAGCCCCGGGGGCTCGCCGCTCGACTCGAAGCCGGAAGGGATCGCGAAAGACGGGCGGGCGTCCGCCTTTGCAAACAGTTCGATCGCTTGGGCGCGATCCTCCGCCGACGTGTTGGCGGGGCTCCATTTTTCCAAGAACAGCGTATCGAGTTCGATCAGGGGCAGCGCGGCGTTTTGCTCCGCCGCGATCATCGCATGGGCGGGGGTGGGAGACTCAAGAAGGCCGGCGGACGCCACCCGTTCCCTCGCCTCGGAGACGAGGCGCTCGCCGCGCTGCACATTGATAAAAAATGCCAGGCCCATTCCGAGCACGGGCGGAAGGACGTAGCCGGCGGCGGCAAACGCGATGGTTCCGAAGCCCGGCCGGGGGCGACGTATCCGCTCCTCCAGCACGCGGGCCTGCTGGATGCGTTGCACCGCGCCCATCGCGGGGGCGAATACCCGGCGCAGCTCGGAAAGGAGGCGTCGCAACACGAGATCCTCGTCCGCGGCGGGCGGCAGTTCCCGGCGAAGGGTCTTTACGACGGCCGCCTGTTTCCATTCGGAGGGCAGGCGGAAAAGCATGAATCCCCCGACGATTTGCAGCAGCAGGCTGGAACTGGCGTAGCCGACGCCGATCAGGCCGAGACCGCTGAGCAGGAGAAAGACCACGCGCAACCGCGGGAAGCGGGACACCAGCGCGACATCCATGATCTGGCCCCCGTCCAAGGGCAGAATCGGGAGCAGGTTGAAGGCGTTGAAAACGAGAACCAAGATGCCGGCCTCGCGCCAAAATGCGGAGACGCCAGGCATCCCGGACCAGAGCAGAATGCCGATACCCGCGAAAATGCCGGGCAGCGGGCCGAGAAAAAGAATCACGAGCCGCTTCCACGGCGCCAGAACGAGCCGGTCCCGCCCCACGGCCACGCCGCCGAGAAAAGGAAGGAAAAGGAGCTGGGTGTCCTTGTATCCGAAAAGCCGCATGCCGAGCAGGTGGCCGGCCTCGTGAAAAGTCAGCGCCGCGATAAGCACGAGCCCCATGCCAGGCGAGAACGTCCAATGGAGCGCGAGCGCGAAAAACGCGAGCGTAACGACCATGAACAGCGCCTTCGGCATCCACGAAAATCGGAGATCCTGCAGGAGGAGCATCTGCCGGTAGTGGCGCAGTTCGATCTCCGTGCGAGTTTCCTCCGTGAGCGGCGGCTGTGGAATCACGGCGACGGCGCGCGGAGCCATTTTGGCCTTTTGGCCTTCGGACCGGGCCGCGCGCAGAATGGAGCGAGCGGTGACGAGCGCCGCGCGCCATGTGAGCATCCATGTCGCGGGGAGCTCCGGCCCTTTCGCGGGAGCGGGGCACACCCTGCCGGAGGCAATTAACCGGGCATGCACCGCGGCCAAAAGCGTGCGATCGCGGGCGAGCAGTTCGTCGTCGCTCAAGATCTGCGGCGCGACGCCGGCGGCGATCGATTGCTCGATCCGGTCCCGGTGGCGGGCCAGCAGATCCGGCAACGCGAGGCCCGCGTGCAGTTCGATTTCCTGCTCGGCGGGAGGCGCGGTGATTTCCAGCTCGCGGTGGCCGAGCGTGACGAGGTCGCGACCGTTCGGGAGCGGAGTGTGAAAGGTGACGTAGGCGGCGCCCTCGCGCGCGGCGGAGGCGTGCAAGCGCAACACCGCGAGAGTGTGGCCCGACGCGTCGCCAAAGCACCAGCTGTGCGTGTCGAAGACCGAGCCGAGCAGGCTGCGCTTTAGAACCACGAAACGCGGGGTGAAGCCGAGCGCGGCGAGTTGGTCCGCGAGAGGTGTCGCCGCCTCTCGAAACCAGCCGGGAAGATCGTCCGCCTCCTGTTTTTCGATGGGCTCTTCGCCAAAGCGCAATCCGCGCAGGATTCGCACCGCGGAGATGATTTGGATCAATTTGATCGCGGGAAAAAATAAGAGCGCGGGTAGAAGCCACTTCAGTGCGTCCATCGCCTACAGCCTTTGATCCAGTGGGTTCTGTCGATAGCGAATCTTGCGGTGCGAGTCTCGAGGTGGCGCTTTTTCTTGGCGACGATGCCCGGCCGCGCAGGCTGCGCGCCTATGGCTTCCGCTCCGGCGTCGGTGAAAACGCGCGTTCTGTTTGTTTGCATGGGCAACATCTGTCGTTCGCCGGCGGCGGAGGGTGTTTTTCGCGCGCAGATCGAGAGGGCGGGGCGCGCGGACCGCTGGGAGATCGCGTCGGCGGGGACGATCGGGATGCACGCCGGCGAGCTCCCGGACGCGCGGATGCGTGCGGCGGCGGCGCGGCGGGGCTACGACTTGCGCAGCCGGGCGCGACGAATCGAGCGCGCGGATTTTTCGCGTTTCGACCTGATCCTCACGCTGGACGAGGACAACCGTCGCAACGTGCTCGCGCTCGCCGGCGGCGAGGCCGAGCGGGCGCGGGTTCATCGCTTCGTGGATTTTTGCCGCAAGCATGCGGGCGTCGACGCGGTGCCCGACCCATATTACGGCGGCGAGGTCGGCTTTGAGCGAGTGCTCGATCTGCTGGAAGACGGCTGCTCGACCTTGCTTGAGCGGGCTGAATAAAAGACCGTCCGCGCCCGAGGCTTTTTCCCTCGGTCGGGAGGTTTTTTCGGCTGGCCTGAGGACGCGGGGAACATTGGTTTTCTCGTCCCCATGCAGGTTCCCAACCCCCAGACGGACGCCACTCACTTAACGGTCGGAGAAAGCGCACCTTGGGATCGGGTGCAAATCGCGCCGCCCCCCGCCTGGGCCGATGCGACGGAAACCTACGACGCCGGGTTTCGCGGCAAGGCCGATGCGCATGTCACGCAGTTGCTCTGGTCCTGGCAGATCGACGCCGGGGCGGGGCGGACTTTCTCGTCGACCGCCCGGCGCTTGGAAACAGCCATGGCGGTTCAACACGAGTCGCAGTGGAGCTTGGATCTCGACGCGCGCGCCTCGCGGCTGACTCTCCACTGGCTGCGCATCGTCCGCGGCGGCGCGCGGATCGACCAACTCAAGCGGGAACGCATGCGCCTGCTCCAGCGCGAGACCCAGTTGGAGCATCATGTCATCGACGGGAGCTGGACGCTTTTGCTGGTGCTCGAAGACGTGCAGCCGGGCGACGTGATCGAGGCCGCCTACACGAGCGAGTGGCGTCATCCGATCCGGCCCGAGGGGTGCGAGGCGTTTTTCGTGGTGCCGCCCCGGCTTTCGGTCGGCCGCTACCGGCTGTCCGTCCTCAGCGATGCGGCACGGACCGACCTGCGCTGGAAGGCTTCCGCGGACGCGCCCGCCCTTCGCGAGGAAACGACGCCGGAAGGCCGGCGGCGTTGGATTTGGGAGGGGGCGCAGCCCGTTCCGCGCGAGGAGGAGCCGAACCAGCCGAGCAGCTTCATCGACCATCTCTGGGTGCAGATTTCCGATTTGTCGGGCTGGGAGGAGCTCGCGACTCGTGTCGACGCCGCCTGGACGGCCGCCGGCGAAAGCGCCGAGGCGGACCAAATAGCGGCCTTCGCCAAGCCGGCCGTGGTCGACGCGGCGGCGGTCGCCGGCTTGGTGCGGCAAATCCAGGACGGGTTTCGCTACTTGAGCATCAACCTCGAGACGGGAGGCTGGATACCCGCCTCGCCTCGGAAAACCGCGCGCCAGCGTCATGGCGATTGCAAGGATCTCGCCTGGCTCGCGGTCTCGGTATTGCGCCGCTGGGGCGTCGCCGCGCGGCCGGTGCTGGTCGGCACGGGACTGCGCGAGCGCGTGGCGGATCTGTTGCCGATGTCGATCGCCTTCAACCACGCCATCCTCGTG
>CBIHRE010000287.1:0-6649 GCA_966212385.1 uncultured Akkermansia sp.
CGCACCAAGCGCGAACTGCCCGGAGGCGAGAACAACATGTCGCCGCGGCCGATCAGCGTGTCGGCGCCCTTGCCGTCGAGGATCGTGCGCGAGTCGACCTGCGAGGCGACCTGGAAGGCGATACGCGAAGGGAGGTTCTCTTTGATCACGCCGGTGATGACGTTCACCGAGGGTCGCTGCGTGGCGATGATGAGGTGGATGCCCGCGGCGCGCGCGAGCTGCGCGAGGCGCGCGATCGAGGTCTCGATCTCGGCGGGCGCGACCATCATGAGGTCGGCGAGCTCGTCGATGATCGCGACGATGTAGGGCAGCTTGGCGGGCAGCGCGGCGAGTTCCTCGGCGCTGGCGGCCGGCACCACGCCCTCGAGCGTGGGTTGGTCGGGCGTCTCCGCCGGGACGATCGCGGCGGTGGTGGTGGCGCCGGCGGCGGGTTTCTTGCGGGAGTTGTAACCGGCGATGTTGCGCACGCCGACCTTGGCGAAGATCTGGTAACGCTGCTCCATTTCGCCGAGCAGCCACTTGAGCGCGGAGGGCACCTTCTTCGGCTCGGTGACCACCGGGATGAGCATGTGCGGGAGGGTGTTGAACACCTTCAATTCGACGACCTTCGGGTCGACCATCAGCAGACGCAGGTCCTTCGGGCTCTTGCGGTAGACGATCGAGGCGATGATCGAGTTGATGCAGACCGACTTGCCCGAGCCGGTGGCGCCGGCGATCAGGAGGTGGGGCATCTTCGCGAGGTCGGAGATGAGCGGCTTGCCGGAAACATCCTTGCCCAAGGCGATCGGGATCTCGGCCTTCGCGCCGACCCAGTCCTCGGTCTCAAGAATCTCGCGCATGCCGACGGGCGTCGGATGGCGATTGGGAATCTCGACGCCGACCGCGGCCTTGCCGGGGATGGGCGCGAGGATGCGCACCGACTGGGCGCGCATGCCGAGAGCGATGTTTTTATCGAGACCGGCGATCTTTTCGACGCGCACGCCTGGAGCGGGGACGACCTCGTAACAGGTGATGACCGGGCCGACGTGGATCTCGCCCGGCGTCACGGTGACACCGAACTCGCCGAGAATGCGCACGAGGTCCTCCATGTTGCGCAGGTGCTCCTGATCGGAGTCTTCGGAGGATGGCTTCACCTGCTCCTTGAGCAGGGTGAGAGGCGGAAACTGATAATCCGGCTCGGCCGCCGGCACGACCGCGGTGGGCTTCGCTTTCTTCGTCTCCTCGGGCTTGACGATCGCGATCGGACCGCCGGCCGCGGGCGGCGGGGCGCCGGCGGCGAGATCGGACTTGGCGACGGGGGAAACCGGCGTGGCGTTGGCGCCGCCGCGCACGATTTTGGCTTCGCCAAAGGGGGAACGCGAAGGGGTGCTGGAGGGCGGCACCGCCTGGCTGAGCTGCGCGGGCGGCTTGTCGCTCACGGCTATCGAGGCGACGGAGGCCTTGGCGGCGGGCTCGGCGCTCGGGTCGACAGGCTTGGCAAAAGGCGAACGGGAAGGCGGACGATTCGGGTCGCGCGTGATCTCGAGTTTCTTCGCGGCGGGGGGAGCGGGAGCGGCCACC
This sequence comes from uncultured Akkermansia sp., assembly GCA_966212385.1. Taxonomy (GTDB): domain Bacteria; phylum Verrucomicrobiota; class Verrucomicrobiia; order Opitutales; family Opitutaceae; genus IMCC26134_A. The sequence continues at coordinate 1,561 of CBIHRE010000287.1, forward strand.
GCCTTGCTCGCGTCGGTTTTGCGCTTCTCATCCGCGGCGCGCAGTTCGGCGCGCAAACGGGCTTCCTCGGCGCGCAGCTCCTTGCGCCGTGCGCGCCAGTCTTGGAACACTTGGAAAGCGCGGTCAAACTCGGCGCCGATGTCGCTCGTGCAGATGAAAATAATGCTGAGCGTGTAGACCAGGCCGAGCACGACGGCGGAACCGAAGCCGCCCATCAAATCCGACAAGAAGCCGTCGTAGATCCACTTCCCGAGCTGACCTCCCAAATCGTTGGGAAACCAGTTCCCGGGAAAACCTCCGATCATCGCCGCGAGGCCGGCCCCGCTCCAAAGGCAGAAAACCATCGCGATCCAGCGCGTCGTCGCCAGCAGACGCACGTTTCGCAACGCGATATAGGCCATCCAGTAAAGGAAGGCCGGGATCACCCAGGCGCTCACCCCGAACCACCAATAGCTCCAAAACGTTGTGTATGCGCCAAATAGCCCGACCGCATTATGGTCGGTCGGGTTGGTCGTCACGAAGCGCGGCACCTGGTCGGGTTTGTAGTCGGCGAAAGCGACCGTGATCAGGATCGCCACCAACCCGCACGCGATCGCCGTCACCCAATGAGGGCGGTGGCGGGGGGGCTGGAAGGAGGGCCCTTGGTTTGAGTTTGAACTCGCGGCTTTCGGCATGTGGCGTGGCGGGCACGATCGGGCCCGTTTTTACAGCTCTAACCATTCGACTCATCGGTCAAAGGCAATCACGCCCGCCTCGCTTTTAACAAAAGCTGAACCCTCCCGGCCAACTCCTCTTCGCATGCACGAACTCCTTCGCTTCGCTCCCCTCTACCAAGAACGCGTCTGGGGCGGGCGCGGGCTCGAAACCGCCCTCGGCCGAACCCTGCCGGGCCAAAAACCCATCGGCGAGGCTTGGGAGATCGTCGACCGCCCCAAGGCCCAGTCCGTCGTCGCCCACGGACGCCACGGCGGCAAAACCCTCCGCCAGTTGATCGAAGCCTATCCCGCCGACCTCATGGGCCCCGGCTGGGATAAAAAGAAGCCCTTCCCGATCCTCGTTAAGTGGCTCGATTGCCGCGAACGCCTCAGCCTCCAGGTCCACCCGCCCGCATCCATCGCTCCGCAGCTCAAGGGCGAGCCAAAAACCGAGACTTGGTATATCGCCGACACCCAGCCGGGAGCCGGCCTCCTCGTCGGCCTTAAAAAAAGCGTCACCCGCGAGCAGTTCGAACAAGCCCTCAAGGAAAACGCCCTCGAACCCCTCGTCCACCGCTTCCCCGTCGCCGAGGGCGATAGCATCCTCGTCCGCAGCGGCCAGATCCACGCGATCGACGCCGGCAACCTGATCCTTGAGATCCAGCAAAACTCCGACACCACCTACCGCGTCTACGACTGGGGCCGCGTCGGCCTCGACGGCAAACCCCGCCAGCTCCACGTGAAAGAGTCGCTCGCCTCGATCAAGTGGGACGACTTCGAACCCGCCCCCGTCCGCGCCGCGCCCACCTCGGGCGTCATCGCCGATTGCGACGAGTTCAGCATCCGCCGCGTCGTGCTCGACCCCGGCGAAACCCTGCGATTCGAGGCCGGCGAACAGCCCCGCATCCTCTCCGTCGTCACCGGCGAACTCCAGGGGCCGGGCAAAAACCTCCTCGCCCGCGGCGAAAACGCCGTCCTGCCCTACGCCGGCGAGTTCGCCTTCAAGGCCCAGGGCGCCTCGCTCGTGCTCGTCACGGAAAATTTCTCCGGCCAGGCGGAGTAACGTGAACGCTCCGGCCATCCCCCGCCCTCCCGGCGTTCTCGCGACCATCTCTCCCCTTCGCCGCGCCCGGGGCGGCGTGCTCGCCTGGATCGCGGCGGCGATGGTCTTCTGCGCCGCGGTTTCCGTCCTAGCCTGGATGCTTTTACTGCCCCTCGCCGCGCAGGCGCGCTTAGCCGCGGCCACCGGCGCCGAACTCCGCGTGCAAGGCCTCATGGGGGATCCCTTCGCCGGCCGCGCCACCGTCACCGGCTGGACCCTCCGCGCCTCCTCGGATTCGAAGGCGCCCATCCTCGCTCGCGGCGGCGCCTCCGAGATTGTTTCCACCGACTGGCAAGCCGCCCTCGGCACGGGCGGAGAAAAAGAGGTCGTCGTCATCGACTCGCTCAACCTCCACGCAGCCGAACTTCACCTCGCGCCCGACGCCAAGGGTCGCTGGCCCCTCCTCGCCCTCGGCGCCGCCGCCGGCCTTCCCTACGAACGCGGCGGCAAGATCGGGGACGGTCCCCGTGTGCGCGTGAAAAACCTCCGCCTCCGCGTCGACAAAGTCGTCGTCCGCGACGCCGCCAGCGGCCGCGAAGTGCCCGTGCGCATCGACTGGCAAGGCGAGTTCCGCGACCTCGAGTATTCCCGGCCGGTCGTCGCCGCCCTGCTCGCCGCCGCCGCGGGCAAAACCGCGACGCCGTGACCGTCCACGGGTCTCGCCGCCCGTCGCTCATGCCCGACGGGAAGCGTAGCAGGCGCGGGGACTCTCCCGCCCCGTAAGCCGCCCGCTCACGCGCTCCTCGCTCGCTCAGCGCTCGCCGGCCGGATAACGCAGCCCGATCGCCGCGCGCCAGCGATCCAACGTGGCCAGATTGCCCAAGGTGTCCTCCGGCGACATCGCCGGCACCGCATGGACTCCGGCGCGCACGGCCTCCGCGAACGCATCCGCCTCGAGCGCGTAGACATCCGGCGCGGAAATCGCGATCCGTTCCGCCTCCTTCGCGCCCCGCCGATGCAGGCGCAGCACCTCCTCGCCGCCCGACTTCGTGATGATCCACGGATGCGGAATCTCGAGCCACCCCTCGGTGCCATGAATGCGCGCCGTGTTGTCGATCGACAAGCCCACCGCGCAGGCCACCTGCGCCACCATCCCGCCGGGAAACCTCAAGGTCGCCGCGGCAAAAGCGTCCACACCGCCCTCCGGATGAATCTCCGCCACCGCGCCCGTGAGCTCCGCGGGATCGGCGAAAACCGCCCCGTCCGCCCCGCCTCCCGTCGCCGCGCCCGCGATCAGCCGCGCGAACGACACCGGATAACAGCCCACATCCAAAATCCCCCCGCCGCCGAGCTCCCTGTTCCAGAGCCGTGACCTCGCGTCGTAATCGCTGCGGAATCCGAAACTCGCCTGAACGAACTTCGCCTCGCCGATCGCGCCGCCGCGCACCAACTCGACGATCTTCGCCGTCTGCGGATGGCAGCGATACATGAAAGCCTCCATGAACAACACGCCCGCGCGCCGCGCCGCGTCGATCATGCTCCGGCCTTCCGCGAGGTTCATCCCCGCCGGCTTCTCGCAGAGCACGTGCTTGCCCGCCGCAGCCGCCTTCACCGCCCACTCCACGTGCGCGGGATGCGGCGTCGCGATGTAAACCGCCTCGACCTCGGGATCGGCGAGCAAGCCCTCGTAGCTCGCGTGCGCCCGCGCCGCCGCGATCCCATGCTCGGCCGCGAAACGCGCCGCGCCCTCCGCTGACCGGCTGCCCACCGCCACCACCCGGCCGCTCCGCGAGACAGCGACTCCTTTGGCAAAGACCCCGGAGATCCGGCCGGTCGAGAGAATACCCCAGCGCAGGGGCGTGGCGGAGAGGGACGGCATGGCGAGACCAAGGCCGCCGTAAATCCGCCGCGTTGCCAAGCCCGAGTCGCCCGCCTCAGCCTCGTGCCCCGTTTCCACGATGCCGCTCACCAAGGCCGAGATCCACCGCCTCCGCGACTTGCAGGAGAAAAAACACCGCGAGGCCGCGGGTCTCTTCGTGGTCGAGGGACCCAAGGTGGTCGGCGAACTCCTCGCCGCCGGCGCCGAATTGGCCGAGCTCTACGCCACGCCCGCCTGGACCGCCGCGCCGATCGGCGATGCGCGCCTACGCCCCGTCAGCGAGGCGGAGATGGCGCGCATCAGCCATTATCCGACGCCCTCGCCCGTCCTCGCCGTCGGCCGCCTCCGCCGCGCCGAGCTCGCGCCCGGCGAACTCGCCCGCGGCCTCACCCTCGCCCTCGACGGCATCCAGGACCCGGGCAACGTCGGCACCCTGCTCCGCCTCGCCGACTGGTTCGGCTTCGCGCGCGTGCTGCTTTCGCCCGACTCCGCCGACCTCTTTTCCCAAAAGGTAATCAACGCCTCGATGGGGTCCTTCGCTCGTATCCGCGCAGTCACGACAGAGCTCGCCCCCGCCCTCGCCGCCGCCGCGCGCGACGGCGCGCCGGTGCTGGGCTGCGACCTCAGCGGCGATTCCGTCTACGCCCTCGCGCCGCAAGCCAACGCCGTCGTCGTGGTCGGCAGCGAAGGCCGCGGCCCCTCGCCCGCCGTGCGCGCCGCGGTGACGCGCTGGATCACGATCCCGCGCGTGGGCGGCGCCGAATCGCTCAACGCCGCCGTCGCCGCCGGCATCGTCTGCGCCGCCCTGCGCCGCGCATAAGCCGCCCGCTCGCGGGCGCTCCTCCTCACGCCCCGCGCGGCAGCGCCATCGTCACGGCGCTGCGATAACCCGTCACCGTGATATCGAGGTTTGGATGCACCTCGACCGTCGCGTAGGAGTTGTTCTCCGCGCCGCCGCCATCGACCAGCGCCTTCAAGGTGTAGTAGTGGATGCCGCCGATCAGACCATGCCCGCCCGGATGGTCGTGCCCTTGGAACACCGCGAGCACCTTGCCCGAGGCCTCCAGCGCCGTGCGCACCTCGTCGCTGTTTTTCACATAGGCGTCGCCGCTGCCGTCGAGGCGCTGGTGTGCGAGCAAGATCACCGGCTCGCGCGCCGCCTCCAGCTCCGCCCTCAACCACATCAATTCCTCCGCGGGCACAAAGGTGTCGCGCCAGTCGAAGCGCCCGTGGTCGTAGGGTTTTCCGTCGCGCCCGAAACACGCGTCGAGAACCACGAAACGCACGCCGCCCGCGCTGAAAGCCTCGCGGCCGCTCTCCGCCACGGCACCGGGGCGCAGGACGGACAGCGCCTGCGTCTTCGAGAGGTTGTCCATGTCGTGGTTGCCCAGCGCGTAGTGCACCGGCCCCGCGAAGCGGCGCAACTCGGCCTCGATCGCCCGTGCCATCGGGGTGGTGTGGTCATCGAATGCG
>CBIHRE010000288.1:0-6641 GCA_966212385.1 uncultured Akkermansia sp.
CGTTGCCAATGTTCGTAATACGAACATTGGGATTGGCGGGGCTGGTGGAGGATGAGAGAGCGTAGTCGAGCAGGTCGGGCTGGCCGTTGGCGTCGTAGTCGGCGGTGGAGGGGGAATCGACCGGGATGCCGCGGGCGAATTGCCAGGCGGCGTAGCTCGTCGGGGTGTGCACGACGGACAGCGTGCTGCCGCTCGCGGACACGGAGTAGGCGCCGGTGGTAGCGGGCAGGGCCGACGCATCGAGAGCCGGGAGGGAGCCGGAGAGCGTAGTGGCGGTGACGAGCGGCCATGAGTAGGCTTGGCGCTGATCGAAATTCGCCGGGGCGCCGCTGGGACGGACGACGGAGCCGGTTGCGCCCGCAAAGGTGCCGACGCCCAAGGCGCCGAGCGAGAGGTCGCGAGCGAGGGTGGCGCCGGAGGCGAGGGTGAGGGCGGTGGCGGAGGGCAGGCGGCCGGCGACGGCGAGCACGCCGGCGGAGACGGTGGTTGGGCCGGTGTAGGTGTGGTTGCCCGAGAGGAGCAGGGTTGTGGTGGCGCCCGTCTTGGTCAGGCCGACAGGACCGGAAATGACGCCGGCGAAGGCGCTTTCCCCCGCGACCGCGACGGAGCCGACGCCCGTGCCGGTGGAGGTGATGGTGCCGGAGCCGGTGAGACGGCCGAGGTTCACGGTGTGGACGGACGCGTCGTTGCGGACGTTCACCACGAGCGTGCCCGCAAGCGTCGTCACGGCGGAGGCGGGTTGGTTGACGGAGAGGCTGGCGTTGCCGTTGAAGGTGGCGCCGGCGGCGATGGAGAGGTCGCCGACGGCCTTGTTGGCGCGGGCGGTGAGGGCGCCGGCTGAGACGGTGAGGCTGCCGGTGAAGGTGTTGGCGGCGTCTTCCATCACCAGCGTGCCGGGGCCGGTTTTGACGAGGTTGCCCGTGCCGGCGACGGGGCCGACGAGGAACTGGTGGGCGGCGGTGGTGACGCCGTTGACGGCGTCGCCGGTGCGGGTTATGAGCGGGGTGCCGGTGCTGTTGAAGCGCGGGGTATTGGCCACGGCGCCGGCGGAGGCGAGGGTGCCGCCGAGGGCGAGCGGCTCGCCCTGGAAGGCGAGGGCGGAGTTGATGACGAGCGTGGCGCCGGGGGAGACGACGGTGCCGGCGTCGGCGTTGGCGCCGCCGAGGGCGTTCGTGTTGGCGGCGGTCTGGGTGCCGGAGAAGACGGTGTAGGCGCCCCAGGTGTCGGTGACGACGCGCGGGGCCGGGACGAGGGTCGTGCCGGTGTAGGTGTTGCCCGAGCCCTTGTTGACCACGCCGCCGTCGGAGGTGGCGGTGTTGTTGGTGGCGTTTTTGCCGAAGACGAGGGGAAGGCCGGTCTGGTTGGTGATGACGTTTCCGGAGGAGGCGGCGGCGACGGAGCCGCTGACGGCGGCGTCGATGTCGGTCGCGGGGTGGTGGCGCCATTCGCGCCAGGCTTGGGACACGTTCACGTAGGCGGTGTCCGGATACAAGCCGGCCGCGGCGGTGCGGGTGAGGGTGACGTTGTTGCCGGTGCCGGCGATGAGGGCGACGGGCCAGTTGCCGACGGGGGCGTCGGCGCCGGCGAGCTCGACCTGCATGGTGGCGTTGGTCGCGGAGCGGCGGAAGAAGACGAGGGGGCCGTTGACGGCGTCGCCTTTGCAGGCGGTGAAGGTATTTTCCGATGCGAGGGAGGAGGGGGTGAAGGCCTGTTCGCAGCCGTAGGCCTCGGTGCCGGAGACGCGGAGGAAGCCGGTCATGTCGCCGGTGGCGAGACCGTCGCGCATGCGTTCGACGCGGCAGTTTTGCACGGTGAGATTGTTGATATACTGGGGCCAGCCGTTGGTGGCGGAGTCGTCGTTGATGTAGACGCGGATGGCGTCCTCGTGCTTGGAGAGGCGGATGCCGGCGGGGATTTTTTCGCCGTAGGTGGCGAAGCCCCATTGCTGGTAGACGGGGTGGGCGATGACGGTGTCGCTGCTGGCGAGGGTGTCGCCGAGGACGGAGCAGTTCTTCAAGAGGATGTCGCTGGCGCCGTCCTGCATGAAGATGCCGTGGCCGTAACTGCGCATGTTGAGCGTGACGGTGTCGAGGGTGACGCCGGAGGCGGCCTTGCCGATGCGGATGCCAGACTGTTTGCGGTGGTCGATCCAGGCGGCGTTGGTGACGCCGTCGTCGTCGGTCGGGCGGCCGCCTTTGCCGAAGGCGTCGCCGTAGCCGTAGGGGAAGGAGCCGCCGGTGGTGAAGACGCAGTTTTTCACGGTGGCGCCGGAGCCGATGATCTCGACGAGGGTGGTGGACCAGTCGGCGGTGTATTGCTTGGGAAAGCCCCAGGTGTCGGTGCCGTTCATGGCGACGTGTTCCATCTGGAGGGTGAGGCCGTCGACGGTGGCGTTTTGGCCGCTGACCTGAAGAACGCGGACGGTGTCCTGGTGGCCGTTGACGCGGCCGTAGCCCTTGAGCTCGCGGGTATCGACCTTGATGGTGACGCCGGTGAAAACGTAGGTGCTGCCGGCGCCGGCGAGATCGAGGAAGATCGGGTAATCGGGCGAAGGCGCGGGGCGTGTGGTCGGGCCGGTGAGCCAGTAGGTGCCGGGCGAGAGGGTGACGGTGACGCCTGGGGTGGCGGCGACGGATTTCAGCGCGGCGATGCTGGAGACGGTGATGTTGTTGGAGATGATCGGGACGCCGTCGGCGTCGAACTGGGAGCCGCCGGTTTCCCAGAGGGCTTTCTGGGCCTGATCGCGGAAGATCCAGAAGGTGCGATAGACGGGCTCGGCGGATTGCATGGAGCCGGGTTTGCCCCATTGCCAGGCGCCGACGACGACGCGGAGGGGGAACTTGGTGTGGGCGGGGACGGTGTCGGGGACGAGGATGGAGCTGTCGGTCTCGTCGTTGCGGTAGGGACCGGCGACCATGAAGTATTGGACGGGGTAGGAGGCGCCGGCGCTGGAGGTGGCGGAGAGGCCGAGGTTGCCGAGGCTGTCGGCGCTTTGCTGCGGGATGGAGGGGAAGGTGATCGTCTGGGTGGAGCCGCCGCTGGCGCTGGTGAGGTTAACGGGGACGGAGGTGCTGAGGTAGATGGGGCGGTCGGCCTCGCGGTAATTGGCGTCGCCGGGGTGCCAGGCGATGACGAAGGGTTCCCAGGGCTGGCCGGTCTTGATGACGCTGCCGCGGTCGAGCCAGACGCGGAAGGTGTCGACGCCGGTCTGCTTGAGGGCGCCGCTGCGGTTGACCTTGAAGCGGATGGAGCCGGTGGGGATGCCGACGGGGGCGCCGTGGAGGAGCTTCGGGATGGGGGACTGGTTGAGCGAGGCGGCGCGGAGCTGGAAGGTGACGCCGTCGGCCTGGAGGGTGGCGGAGTGGCGGACCATGCCCTCGCCGTTGGACTGGTTGGCGAGGTTGGCGGGGCTGGAGGCGACCGTGCTGGCGAAGGCGCTGAGGAGCTGCGGCTTTCGGGAGAAGCCGGCGTTCATCGTGTCGCAGGCGGCCTGGGCGACGGCCTGGCTGGGATACCAGTAGGCGCGGAGGGGGTCCTTGCCGGCGGCGATCCAGTCGGCGTAGGCGACGGGGGCGGCGGAGCCGGAGCCGAGGGCGGTGACGTCGACGAGCCAGCCGGAGCTGGTGGTGACGGCGTTCAGGGTCGGAGCGGCGTCGGTGTTCCAGTCGGTCGGGATGCGGAGGGCGGCGACGGATTTGATGAAGGCGGCGACGGGGCCGGACTGGGTCTCGGAGTATTGGTAGTGGCCGGTGCCGGGCTGGACGAGTTCGCCAAGGAGGCGATTCACGCCGCCGGCGCGGAGATTGCGGGCGCTGGGGGCGTCGCCGACCTCCCAGGTGTTGCCCCACTGGCTGATCTCCTGCCACTCGGAGGCGATGTGAAGGACGGGCAGGCCGTCGGGGATGGAGCCGGCGAAGGTGCCCTTGTAGGGGATGAGGCCGGCGACGCGCGAGCCGAGGACGGAGGAGGTGTGGACGGAGCGGGTCCAGACGAAGGGGCTGGCGGCGGAGTGGCCGACGAGGATGAGAGGGGCGTATTGGAGCTCCGAATACCCGGACTCGACGGCGAGGCGGCGGAGATACTCGGCGAGCTCGGAGGCGGCCTGCTCGGAGGCGCTGGAGAAGGCGGAGCCGGTGGCGGGATTGATCTCGGGGGTGCCGTAGTCGTTGGGGTCGAGGTTGAGGGCGGTGGTGAGCGGGCCGGCGGTGTAGTTGCCCACGCCGTTGGCGGTCCAGGTCTTGGCGTCGCCGGGGGTGATAAAGACGATGCCGAGGCCGGCGTCGGCGCAGGCCTGGCGGATGGCGGGGTCCTCGAAGAGGGGCTTTTCGAGCATGTTGTGCAGACCGACGAGCACGCCTTGGAGGCGCGGGGCGCCGGGCGGAACCCAGAGGTAGGCGCGGCGCATGGGATCGGCGGCGCGGCTGGAGTAAACGGCGGTGAGCGGGATGGAGTATTGGTAGACGTCGCGCGTGGAGAGGGTGAAGGCGGGCGCGGCGGGGGTGGCGGAAACGGAGGAGCTTTGCGCGCTGTCGCCGACGGCGTTCGCGGCGGCGATGGCGTAGGCGTAGGCGTCGCCGTTCGAGACGGCGGTGTCGGCGTAGGAGGTGAGCGGGGCGGCGACGGTGGCGAGGAGGGCGCTGTCGCGGTAGATCTTGTAGGAGGTGGCCGTGGCGGTGTGGGCCCAGTTGAGCGCGACCTGACGGTTGCCACCGGAGGCGGAGAGGCCGGCGGGTGTGGCCGGGGCGACGGTGGCGGCGGGGTTGGGGTCGTTGCTCAGGATCTGGAAGCCGGCGATCTTGAGGCGTTGCACGGAGTCGCCTAGGTTGGCGGCGACGAAGCTGGCGGAGAGGTCGCCGGAGAGGCCGGTGAAGCGGACGTAGTTGCCCTGCTGGACGGCGGAGCCGGAGGTGTTGGTGGAGTCGGTGGAACGGACGTAGCCGGCGCCGTCGACGGTGGGGCTGCCGGCGCCGCCGCGGATGGCGAGGGTGGCGCCGTTGGCGGTGACGAGGCCGCCGCGGAGGGAGCCGCCGTCGTAGACGTAGACGACGAAGTCGTAGGAGGCGTAGGGGATTCCGGATACGGAGAGGGTGGAGGCGGAGCCGTTGTATTGGTCGAAGACGGAGGAGTAGAGATTGAGGTCGTTGGACGCGGGGGCGACGGTGACGGCGTCGGAGCCGAGTTTCACGGTGGCGCCGCCGGTGGTGCTGGTGCTGCCCGCGGTGAAGGTGGCGGAGAGGCCGGGGACGGGGTTGCCGAGGTAATCGCGGAAGGCGGCGAGGGTCACGCTCTGGCCGGAGGAGGCGGGGCCGACGAGGTTGTTCCACCAGGCTTTGCGGACGACGCCGGCGAGGTCGCCGACGGGCATGCCGTAGGTGTTGAAGGCGCGGAGATTCAGGCCGATGGCGGCGCGGATGGTGGAGACGCCGGAGCCTTGGGGGCTGGCGCCGCTCTCGCCGTTTCCGTTCACGGCGACGACGATGTAGTAGTAGGTGACGCCCGGCGTGGCGGAGGCGTCGGTATAGGTGGTGGCGGTGATGCCGGTGGCGAGGTCGACGTAGCCGGAGCCGGCGGTGGTGCTGCGTTTGACGGTGTAGGAGCCTGCGCCTTCGACGGCGGCCCAGGAGAGCGCGATCTGGTCGAAGCCGCCGGTGACGGTGAGCGTCTCGGGGGCGTCGGGAGGCGGACCGGCGGGGACGACGAGATCGAGGACAAGGTTGTTGCCGACGAGCTTGAGGGTGGAGCCGGGGTAGTTGCCGAGGCCGGAGCCGATGGAGAGGCCGGCGGTGACGACGCCGGAGCCGTCGACAGTGAGGCCGCTGAAGGCACCGGAGACGTCGGCGCTGACGAGGGTGTATTGGCCGGAGGAGAGGCCGCCGGAGAGGAGGTCGGTGAAGTTGACGACGTTGTTGTTGAAGAAGACCTCGTTGGCGGAGGCGCCGGTGAGGGCGAGGCGTGAGGAGGCGTTGGCGGCGCCGAGGCGGATGGCGAGGGAGGCGCCGGTCTCGAAGGCGAGGGCGGAGCGGGCGGAATTGGCGGCGTTGATGGTGAGGGTGCCGAGGCCGCCGTTGAGCGTGGTGTCGCCGGGGGAGAGGATGCCGGAGATGGAGAGGCCGGTGGTGCCGGCGTTGGTGTCGGAGAGGAGGACGGTGCCGTTGCCGCCGAGGGTGCCGGCGGAGGTGACGAGGTAGCGGCCGGCGTTGGCGCCGGTGCCCTGGGTGTGGGTGCCGTTCACGAAAAGCGCGCCGCCGGAGACGGTGGTCGTGCCGATATAGAGGCCGGAGCCGTTGAGGCGCTGGGTGCCGGGGCCGGTCTTGACGAGGCTGAAGTTGGTGTTGGGCGTGCCGGTGCCGAACATGTCGCCGCCGAGGGTGCCGGAGAAGGTGTAGCTATCGGTGGAGAGGGCGGAGGCGCCGAGGGTGAGGGTGCCGGAGGCGGCGGTGTCGTTGGCGCTGTTTTCGGCGCCGGCGAGGGTGGTGGCGTCGCCGCCGGAGAGGCCGCGGATGGTCTGGTTGCCGAGGCCGCCGGTGTAGCCGCGGACGATCTGGAACCAGACGCCGGGGCCGAGGACGATCTCGCTGTTGGGCGGGAGGGTGTTGTTGGCGGCCTCGACGCGGAAACGTCCGGTCTGGAGCGTGACGGGG
>CBIHRE010000289.1:0-6633 GCA_966212385.1 uncultured Akkermansia sp.
CCCAAAGCGACCGGGCATTTGCTTTCTTAGTTACCCCAAAACTCCTGTTTTACACAGGAGAAGTGGAAAAGTTGATGGGCAGAGGAATACTGGACATGGGCCTTTGGTCAACAAAAACTCTCAAAAAGTGCCAGGATTTTCATTAGATGCATCTCTCTAGCGACTTAAATTTTCTGCTATCCGAGCCCCGAGGCCTCGCCCGAGCGCGCCCGACGACGTGGTTGCGCGTTTCCGGCCCCGACGCGGCTGCTTTTCTTCAAGGGCAGTGCACCCAAGACCTGCGCCCGCTCAAGCCCGGCCAGTGCACCGACGCCCTGTGGCTGAACACCAAAGGAAAGATTCTCGCCGAGAGTCTCGTCCTCAAAGAGGCGACGGACCTCTGGTGGTTGTGGAGCGCGCACGGCGCCGGCGAAAGCCTGCGGGCGCGGCTCGACGATTTCATCATCGCCGATGATGTCACCTTGTCCGCGGAAGAGAACGCATGGGAGCAGTTCACCGTCGCCGGCCCCGCCGCCGAAGCTTGGTTAAAGGAGGCGCTGCGCTCGGAAACGATTCCACCGCCCGGCGAATGGCGCGCGTTGGGCGGCGGTTATCTTTTCGCCGGACGACGAGGCCAGCCACAAATCTGGGAATGGCTGCGACCGCGCGTATCCTCGGCCATCGAGGTCCCGGCGCCCTCGTCCGCCGCGTTGGGCGAACTCTCGGCCGTTGCGCTTCACCGGGCCCGTCTCGCCGCCGGCGGTCCCGCGATCCCCGGAGAATTTGGCACCCAAGATCTTCCCCAAGAGGCGGGCCTCGAAAACATCGCGATTTCCTTCAACAAAGGCTGCTACCTAGGCCAGGAGGTCATGGCCCGGCTGCACTCGATGGGGCAAGTCCGCAGACGCCTCATGCGCGTCGGCGGCGCCGGCCCCGCGCCGATGGCCAACGTCGAGCTTCGCCAAAACGACAAACGCGTCGGCGAACTGCGCGCCGTGGTCGACGACGGTCGCGGCGGTTGGCTTGGCCTCGCGCTCCTGAATCTCCTCGGACTCGCTCCGGAAGCCCCGCTCGTGAGCGCCGATCAGCACCTCGTCCGCGTCCTCGATCCGCTTTCTTCATGACCGAACGCGAACAACTCGTCGCGCTTTGCAGCCGCTTGGGCGCAAACGGCCCCCAAGCCTCCACCATGGCCGACCAACTCCTCAAACGCTGCGACCAACTCGTCGCCGAGCGCGGCTGGACCCGCATGCAAGCGATGGAACACCTCCTCTCCCTCGTGGTGAAAGGCCGTTCCGGCGAAACGATCCCCGGTTTCGAAGGCGGAAAACCGCCCGCCTGATTCGCAACATTCCTTGTCCAGTCGCCCGCTCCGCGCCCCGTCCCGGGACCATCCCTCCAAATATGCCCCGATAAGCGCAAAGCCCGCGCCGCAAAAGCGCTCGCCTCGCCCGCGCCGGCCCGCGAAGTTCCGCGTTTCACCACGTCCCTCCCACCACACCACGCCATGAACAAGGCCACTCTCGTCGCCCAATTCGAAAAAGTCTTCGGCCGCGCGCCGGAATTCGTCACCCGCGCCCCCGGCCGCATCGAGTTCATCGGCAACCACACCGACTACAACGGCGGCACCGTCCTCGGCGCCTCGATCGACCGGGGCGTCGCCGTCGCCCTCGCCCGTCGCTCGGACGGCCAGCGCAACTTCCACAGCCGCTATTCCGGAAAGACCGTCACCCTGCCCGCCGCCGGAGCCCCCGCCAAGCAGAGCGGCGAAGCCTCCTGGACCAATTACCCGCTCGGCGTCCTCGCCGCCCTCCCCGCCTTCGGCCTTAAGGCCCCCGAAGGCTTCGACTACCTCGCCGAAAGCGATCTCCCCGCCGGCGCCGGCCTCTCCTCCAGCGCCGCCATCGAGCTCGCCTCCGCCCTGGCCTTCCTCGGCGCGACCAACCAGTCCCCCGACCGCGAGACCGTCGTGAAAGTCGGCAAACACGCGGAAAACAACTTCGTAGGCGTCCCCTGCGGCATCCTCGACCAAGGCGTGTCCGGCTTCGGCAAGAGCGGCCATCTCGTCTTCATCGACTGCGCCGGCCCCCGCTTCTCCACCGTGCCGATGCCCGCCGGCGCGAGCTTCTGGATCTTCAACACCCACACCAAGCACGCCTTGGTCGACGGCCTCTACGCCGCGCGCCACCGCGAGTGCATGAGCGCCGCCCAGGCCCTTGGCGTGAAGCTCCTCGTCGAGGTTTCGCCCGCCGGCCTCGCCGCCGCCGAAGCCAAGATCGATCCGACCGCGTTCAAGCGCGCCCGCCACGTCGTCGAGGAGATCGCCCGCGTCGACGCCTGCGTGAAGGCCCTTGAATCCGGCGATCTCCCCGCCGTCGGCAAACTTCTCACCGCCTCGCACCGCAGCTCGCAGCACCTCTTCGAAAACAGCACGCCCGAGCTCGACTTCCTCGTCGACGCCCTCGTCGCCGAGCCCTCCGTCTTCGGCGCGCGCCTTACCGGCGGCGGCTTCGGCGGAGCCGTCATGGCCCTCGCCGGACCGGGCTTCACCGCCGCCCACGCCGAAAAAGTCGCGGCCGCCTACGCCGCGAAATTCGGCGAGCGCCCCGACATCCTCCCGATGAACGTCGGCGAAGGCGCGGCCGTCCTCTGATCCGCGACAAACACGAGCCCCCTCCGGCCGCCCGGCCGCGGGCTCGTCCGACCCTTCTCTTCGCGCGCCCCTTGCTCAACCGGCTCGGGCGCGCATCCTTTTTCGCCTCCAGACTTTTTCGCCATGAGCGCTCCCGCCGCCGACTCCGTTCCCTCTCCTTTCGATTCCGTTGAAGACGCCATCGCGGACATCGCCGCCGGCCGCCTCGTCATCGTCACCGACGACGAGGACCGCGAGAACGAGGGCGACCTCATCATGGCCGCCTCGAAGGCCACGCCCGAGACGATCAATCTCATGATCCGCTACGGCAGCGGCATCGTCTGCGTGCCCATGCTCGGCCACCAGCTCGACCGCCTCGGCCTCGGCCCCATGGTCGCCCGCAACCGCGAGAGCTACCGCACCGCCTTCACCGTCAGCGTCGACGCCGCCCAAGGCGTCACCACCGGCGTCAGCGCCCACGACCGCGCCGTCGCGATCAAGATCCTCGCCGACCCCGCATCCGGCGCCGAGCAACTCGTGCAGCCCGGCCACGTCTTCCCGCTCCGCTCCCGCCCGGGCGGGGTGCTCGAGCGGGCCGGCCACACCGAGGCGGCCGTCGACCTGGCCACCCTCGCCGGCCTCGAGCCCGCGGGCATCCTGTGCGAGCTCGTAAACGACGACGGCACCATGCAGCGACTGCCCCAGCTCCTTGAATTCAAGAAGCAGCACGGCCTGCGCATGATCTCGATCGAGCAACTCATCGCGTATCGGCTGAAGCAGGACAAACTGGTGGAGAAGATCGGCGAGCACGCCTTCGCCTCGGCCTACGGCGAGTTCACCGCCCATGTCTTCCGCAGCCGCCTCGACAAGCGCCACCACCTCGCGCTCACGCTCGGCCAACTCGACCCCGCCACGCCCTCGCTCGTCCGCGTGCACAGCGCCAACATCCTCGCCGACGTCTTCCGCGGCCAGGCCTGCGGCACGCCCGGCGACGTCCTCGACGCCAGCCTCAAGGCCATCGCCCGGGAGGGCCGCGGCGCCGTGCTCTACATGGAGCCGCTCAACGCCGGCGAATCCATCCTCGCCCGCCTCGCCCAGCCCGCCGCCTCGCCCGCCATGGATCTCCGCGACTACGGCATCGGCGCGCAGATCCTCGGCGCCCTCGGATTGAAGAAAATCCGCCTGCTCACGAACAGCCACCGCAAGCTCGTGGGCCTCGAGGCCTACGGCATCGAGCTGGTCGAGCTGCTCGAGCCGCGCCTCTGAACCGGCCTTCGTATTCCGGTAGACGGGCGGGTCCCGCCGCCCGTGGTTCGCTCTCCAAACAGCGGGCGCAGGGACCTGCCCGGCCACCCTCGGGAATCCCCGAAGCCGCCGATATAACCGCTACGCGGCCACCGGATCCGCCCGGAATTTCTCACCAAGGTCGAACCAGGCCGCCTGGGCCTTGCGCCAGCGCGGCTCGCGGCGGATGTCGGCCATCGCCTTGCCCGTGTGATTGCACACCAGGTAGGCGGCCGGTCCCGCGCGCAGGAACGCATCCAAGCCCTGCCCCGCCTCCTCGTGCACGAACTCGAAATCGCCGACACCGTAATCGCGCTTCGCCTGCGCCTCGCGCAGCGCGGCCGCATCCGCGGGCAGCTCCTCGGCGAAACTCCGCGCCCGCGGCCCCTCGTAGCCAAGCACCGAGGCCTCGCCCCGCGCATTCAGGCCAAGCAGGGCCCACTCGTCGAAAACGGGACGCCCGTAGAGCGCGTTCATGCGGTCGAGTTGCGAACGGATCAGCGAAAGAGCTTCGGCGGCGGTCATGGGCGCGGGAAAAAACGGCCACGAAAAACCGGCATTCGGCGCCGTCGCGCAAGCCCGCGCCGACGCGATCCGCGCTTTTGACGATTCCGAGCGATTTCGCCGCCCGCCTTGCCTCCGCCGTCCCGGCGCTTCATCTCCTTGCCCCTCCCATCTCCGTCGGCTTTTCCGATTCCCTGCTCCAAGCTCCCAGCTCCATGTCCGCTCCCGCCGCCAAGCGCACCGTCGATATGCAGATCCTCGCCGACTGGATCGAGCCGGGCGCGCGCGTGCTCGACCTCGGCTGCGGCCGAGGCGTCTTGCTCGAGTTTCTGGCCCAGACGCGCAAGGCGCGCGCTTTCGGCGTCGACCTCGATTTCAACAAAATCGCCGCCTGCGTGCGCCGCGGTCTGGCCGCCTACCAGGGCGACATGCTCGGCTACATGCGCGCGCTGCCCGACGGGCATTTCGACCACGTCATCTGCTCCCGCACGCTTGAGGAGGTCCCCGATCCAGCGGCGGTCATCGCCGAGGCCCTGCGCGCCGGACGCGCCGTCACGGTCGGCTTCGCCAATTACGGGTATTGGAAAAATCGCTACGCCGCGCTTTTCCGCGGACGCAAGCCGCAGAACCCGGTTTACACCGCCCCGTGGCACGAGAGCCGCCCGGCCAACCCGGCGACGATCGCGGACTTCGAGGCGTTTTGCACGGCCAAGGGCTACCGCGTCGTCCGGCGGGCCTACCTGCGCGGCGACTGGAAGAGCCCGTCGAGCGTCTGGCCCAACCTGCTCGCGGGCTACGCGCTCTACCAGCTCTCGCGGTGAGCCCGGCGCGCGGGGCGCGTCGCCCTCTGCGCACGCGCACTCAAGCGTCGCACGCTCAGCCTTTCCAATCGCGCAACTTATCCGCACGGACGAAGAATACGCAGTCGCTGCCGTCCTCGGTCGCCAGCCAAGTGGGCGAAAGCGCGGCGAATTCCCGGTTCACCAGCTTGCGCAGACCGCCGATCTCCACCGCCACGATGCCGTGCGGAGCGATCCTCTCGCGCGCCTGGCGCAGGAGTTTCCTGACGATGACGAGGCCGTCTGCGCCGCCGTCGTGCGCCATGCGCGGCTCGGCGGCGAACTCGGGGTCCTGCTTGTCCACGTGAGCGCTCGGCTCGTAAGGCGGGTTGCTGATGATGAGATCGTAGCCGTCCTCGGCCCGCGCGGGCGGCGGGAGGGCGTCGAACACGTCGCTCCGGTGCAGCTTCACTTGCTTGCCGGGGCCGCCGTCCTCCGCGTGGGCCTTCACGTTGATGGCGGCCACTTCGAGGGCGGCGGGGGAAAGATCGAGCCCGTCGACCCGCGCTTCGGGATAGGCGTCGGCGAGCAGGATGGCCAGGCAGCCGGAACCGGTGCAGACGTCGACGGCGCGGCGCACGGTCGCATCCTCGGGCAGCAGCTCGTGAAGGTGCGGGATCAGCTCGACGAAGTAGCTGCGCGGGATGATCACGCGCTCGTCGACATGGAAACGAAGCCCGCCGAGCAGCGCCTCCTTTGTGAGGTAGGCGGCGGGCACACGTTTCACGGCGCGCGCATGCAGCACCTCGCGCAGCGCGATGCGCTGGGCGGGCGCGAGCGGCTTCGACAGCACCGACTCGTCGCTGTCGAGTGACCAGCCCAGGGTGCGAAGAAAAAGGTAAAGCGCCTCGTCGTGGACGTTGTCGCTCACCTGCCCGAGCGCCAGGCGGCCCCGCGCGTAGACGTCTTCGGCAAATTCCATCCACGCCCCGAGCGTGGCGAGTTGCGAGGTGGGCGGCAGCGCGGAGAGCAGGCCCGAGGGCGCGGGACCGGCGGCGGCCTTGGCGGCGGCGCGGGAGACGGGTTTTTTCATCGGCGGGTCTCCACGGGGTTGGTGGCGAGCGGCGCGCGCAGATGCTCGGAGCAGTAACAACGATCGTCGGCGCGGTAGCGGAAGTCCTCGTGCGGATGGGTGTCGCTGTTTTTTCCGCACACCACGCAGACATGGCGCGGGCCGGCCGCGGCGGCCTCGCGATGCGCGGCCTTTTGCTTTGCACGGAAAGCGAGCTGCCTGCGCCCGCCGCGGAAGTCGTCGATCAGCTGGCGTCGCAGGAAAATCAGGCAGTTCCCCAGCGCGGCGAGAACGGAAAGCCGCGTCGCCAGATCATCGCCGGAGACAAACGCGAGCGTATACATGAAGAGAGTGATCAGCGCGAGATACTTGGCCCGGACCGG
>CBIHRE010000290.1:0-6629 GCA_966212385.1 uncultured Akkermansia sp.
ATCTGGCGGCGCTTTGCTGGTTCGAGGCGAACAAGGAGAACGATTGGCGCCTCGGCGCCGGCGTCTCGCCCGCGGTGGTCCGGGAGTTTGTCGCATCCCTGGGCTCTCCGTAGGTCGCTCGCCTGCGGGCGCCCAGCCGTTCAGCCTCGCAGCGCCGCGGCGTAGAGCAGCACGAGCGTGTTGTAGTTCAGGCAGAGGCGGCGTTCGAGCAGGCGGATGGCGTTCAGATACTGCGTGATCGCGCCGGTCTGGAACACCGCGTCGAAAAGCTCGTTGTTGATTTCGGGCTCGGTCGCGGCGCGCAAGGCCTCGAGGTCCAGCATGGTGGCGAGGTCGCTCGGCTTCAGACCTTCCTTGGCGACCGACGCGGCCCAACCCTCGAAGAGCGCCGCGTTGGCCTCGATCTTTTGCCGGATCTCCTCGAGCAGCACGAAACGGAGGCGGCGGTAGTCCTCGTCGGGGAATAGCGTGATGCGCGAGAAGAGCGGCACGAGGTGCTTGAAGTAAACGCGCACGCCGTGTTTCCCGAGCGCGCAGTCGCGCAAGACCGCGCGGACCAGTTCCAGCGGCTCGATGGGCTCGCCTTCGAAATTCCGGAAGGCCACCTCGCCGCCGGTGGGGGCGGCGAGCATCGGGTAGCGGAGGGGCGAGCGGGCGGTCAGGCGGGCGGTCGCGGCTTGCCCGCCCTGCTCGGCGTCGGCGCGGACGGCGACCACCTCGCCTTCGTCGAAAAAGTCCGCCCGCACGTGGAAGGGCAGGTGGAAGGCGACTTTAGCGCCCGACGTAAGATGTTCGCGCAAGGCCACCCAGCCCGGCACGGCGAACTCGACCGTGTCGCCTTGGGCGCCGGTGAGGAGATATTGAAACAGGGCGTGCGTGTCGGTGCGGGCGCCGAGAAAGGGCAGGTTCGCCAAATCGACCGGCAGAGAGGCGGGGGCGGCGGCGGTTTGCATGCGCATGGCGATTCAGCGGTTTTCATGCCCTTTTAGGCAAGCTCGGGGGCGCTTGTTTTTCCCGTTTGCTTCGCGGCGGCGGGCACCGCATGGGTTTTCGTTCCTTCTTTCCCATGAGCCTCGACGCGCCCAAGCCAGTGTCCGTTTCCGATGCAGCCTCGCTGCGCTTTGGCATCGTGGCGGCCCGCTTCAACGCCACCCTCGTCGACGCGCTCGTGACCCGCGCCACCGCCACGCTCGTGGCCGCCGGCGTGCCCGCCGCCTCGGTCGAGGTGGTGCGCGTGCCGGGATCCCACGAGGTGCCCTGGGCCGCGCAGCGCCTCGCCGCGACCGGGCGCTTCCACGCGGTGATCGCGCTCGGCGTCCTCATCGCCGGCGACACGAACCACCACGAAATGGTCGGCGACGCCGTGGCCCATGCCCTCATGCGCGTCTCGCTGGACACCGGCGTTCCCGCGATCAACGGCGTGGTCGTGGTGAACAATCGCGAGCAGGCCGAGGTCCGCACCATCGGCAAATATGATCGCGGCGCCGAGTTCGCCGCCGCCGCCCTCGAGATGGCCGCCCTGAACAAATCCCTTTCCTGAGATGAGCAACAAAGCCCTCTTCGCCCAACGCCGCGACGGTCGCGTGGCCGCCCTCCAGTATCTCTACGCCTGGAGCCTCAACCGCCCCGAGCACCTCTCGCCGGATCTCGCTCTCTTTTTCGAGAACCTGCAGGCCGCCGACGGCAAGCCGCGCGAGCACTACGCCTTCGGCGAAGAGCTGATCCATGGCGTGATCGAGCATTGCGACGAGATCGACGGACGCATCCGCGGGCTCGCCCAGAACTGGGACTTCGACCGCATCGCCCGCATCGATCTCGCGATCCTCCGCCTCGCGATTTTCGAGATGGTCCACCGCAAGGACATCCCGCCCGTCGTGTCGATCAACGAGGCCATCGACCTCTCGAAGCAGTTCTCCAACGCCGACGCGAAGCGCTTCATCAACGGCATCCTCGACAAGCTGAAGGACCAGGTCGGCCGCGACGCCCGCAAGGTGACCTGAACGAGCTAGGAGCAGGGAGCGAGGGGCAAGGAGCCAACCTTTCCGATGTATTTGCCCTAGTTCGATCTCCTCGCTCCCTGCTCCCAGCTCCACGCTCTTCCATGTTCGGTCTCTTCAAAAAATTTAAGGACGGCCTCGCCAAGACCGTCGCGGCCATCGCGGGCAAGACGCGCTCCCTCTTCGGCGGGCGCAAGATCGACGCCTCCTCGCTCGACGAACTCGAGGAGGCGCTTATCACCGCCGACTTCGGCGTCGAGACGACCGACGAGATCCTCACCGAGATCAAGGAGGCCTACCGCAAGGACCCCGAGTTGAAGGGCAAGCAGGCCGCCGAGCTCGGCGCCGCCGTGCTTCAGCGCGTGCTCGCCGGCGGCGCCGGCCTGCCCGTCCTCGAAAAACAGCCCAACGGCATGCCCGCCGTGCTGGTCATGATCGGCGTCAATGGCTCCGGCAAAACCACCACGACGGCCAAGCTCGCTTGGGCGCTTCAGCAGCAGGGCAAGTCCGTGCTCGTGGCCGCCTGTGACACGTTCCGCGCCGCCGCCGTCGAGCAGCTCAAGACCTGGGCCGAGCGCCTCCAGCTCGACATCGTTTCCAGCCACACCGGCGCCGACGCCGCGGCCGTGGCCTATGACGCGCTCCAAGCCGGCAAGAGCCGCGGCAAGGATGTCGTCATCATCGACACCGCTGGGCGCCTGCACACCAAGAGCAACCTCATGGAGGAGCTCGCGAAGATCCGTCGCGTGCTGCAGAAGCTCGACCCGAGCGCGCCGCATTTTTCCTGGCTCGTCGTGGACGGCTCGCTCGGCAGCAACTCCATCGAGCAGGCGCGCGTGTTTCACCAGAGCTTCGGGTTGACGGGGCTCGTCGTCACCAAGCTCGACGGCACCAGCCGCGGCGGCGCGGTCGTCGGCATCTGGCGAGCCCTGAAGTTGCCGATCCATTACGTCGGCCTCGGCGAGCAGAAGGAAGACCTGCAACCTTTCGACCCCGAGGCCTACGCCAAGGCGGTGTTCGGGCTGGAGGGCTGAGGTGGGCGCCAGGCGGCGCGCGTTTACCTCAACGCGCGTGCTTGGGAGCGTCTGCTTGCATGGCGTGGCTCCGCCACCGCCCCGCGTCTTGAGGTCAAGACGCCCCACCGTCCGGCGGCGGCAGATCGCGCGCCCGCTTGAGGTGCGCGCCGCGTTTCAGCGGCTTGGGCGTGTTGGCGTCCTCGGCGGTGGCGCGGATCTGCTTCAACTCGTCGAACTGCTTCGGGGACATGAGCCGGCGCGGCACGCGCTTGGCGGCTTCGTCGATCAGGCGGTCCCACATCTCGGCGGTGACGGTTTCGATTTCCTCCCATGGCTGATGGTGGCCCTGTTTGCGCGTCCACTCGACCGCGCCGCCGTGAAAAACGGCCAGCACCTGATACTTGCCCTCTTCGGGATCGCGGACCCACCAACCGAATTCCATTGCCATGATGCCCGCGGATAAAGGCGGACGGCGGCGGACGCGCGAGCGCAAAGCGGGCTTGCCCGATTCCGAGGGGCGCGGCGGCATGGCTTTCATGTTTAGTTTCTCCTCTTTTCGCGCGATTTTCGCCGGCGCCCTTCTTTTCACTTTCGGCGCGGGGCGCCTGGCCGCCGATCTCGCGGCGGACATCGCCCGCGTCAGCGTGGAGGCGGCCGGAGGGGCGAAGGCCCACGAGGCTTTGCGCTCCTTCCGGGCCGTGGGAACGACGCGGGTGGGGGACAAGGAGGCGAGCTTCATCCTGCACGCGGCGCGTCCCGACCGGCTGCGGATCGAGACCGTGGGCGACAAGGGCAACCTGATCCGCGCCTTCGACGGCGTGCATGCGCCGTGGATGCGCGTCGGCCTGCTCGGCCCGCCCAAACAGCTCGGCGAGGCGGAGGCGCGCGAGTTCCTGCGCGAGACGGACTACGAGCAACCGCTTTACGACTGGGAGCGCCGCGGCGTGAGCCTCGACTTCGCCGGCGAGGCGATCGTCGACGGGCGGCCCTGCCAGAAGCTGCTGGCCGTTTTTCAACACACCCGGGGCGTGACGCTCTACATCGACGACGCGACGCATCTGGTGGTCCGTCGCGACGAGACGCGCCGGCTCAGGGGCGGGCGCGAAGTGCTGATCGAGACGCGTTTCGACGACTTCAAGGAAACGGCGGGTCTGCTCCTCCCGCGACGCATTCGCACGATCGTCGACGGGACGCTGACGGACGACACGCGCATCGAGGCGATCAATCCCAACCCGGATTTGCCGGCGGATTTTTTCAGTCCGCCCGCGCGGGACTGGCCCAAGCGTTGACCCGAGGCGAGCCGGCTCCGCGCTTGCCAGCCCCTTGGCCCGCCCGCGAGGCTGCGCGCATGGCTCTCTTCGGTTCACTCTCCACCGTGCGCGCGCAGCTCGCGTCGTCGCCGGCCTTCGAAATCGCGTTCGACTACGTCGCCCGCGCGCTGACGCCCGGCTCGCCGGAGGCGGCGCGCATCGCGGCCGTGCCGGTCGGAAAAACCGAGCGCGTCGAGCTGGGCGAGGGAGCCTTCGCGCTTGAGCAAGCCTACGAGGCCAAGCCGCTCTCCGCGGGCAAATGGGAGGGGCACGAGCGCTACATCGACGTGCAAGTCGTGGTGTCCGGCCGCGAGCTGATGGGCGTCATCGAATCTTCCGTGCTGAAGCTCACCGAGGATCACCGCGCCGAACGCGACCTGATGTTTTTCGCCCCGGCGGAGGGCGGTTCGACGCTCAAGGTCGGTCCCGGCGGCGTCGCGGTGTTTTTCCCGGCCGACGGCCACATGCCTTCGCTCGCGGACGGAGCGCCGGTCGTGGTGCGCAAGACCGTCGTGAAAGTCCCGGTGTCCGGCGCGGCCCGCCGGAGCTGAGCGGCCGCCGCCTTCGCCGACGCGCGCCGTGAACTACCGTCACCACTACCACGCGGGCAACTTCGCCGACGTGCTGAAGCACGCGACGCTGCTGCGCCTGCTCGCCGGTCAGCAGGCGAAGGAGAAGGGTATTTTATATCTGGATACGCACTCCGGCCGCGGCGGCTACGATCTTTCCGTCGCGGCGGGCGGGCTCACGAAACCGCGCGAGCCGGAATGGCCGTCGGGCATCGGACGGCTTTGGAATCGGACGGATCTGCCGCCCGTGGTCGCCGACTACGTCGAGGCGGTGCGCGCCTTCGACGCGAGCGCCCGGGCGCGTGTCGGAGCCGCCGCTCTCGCCGACGGACCGCGGTTTTATCCCGGTTCCCCGCACCTCGCGCAGGGGCGGCTGCGCCCCCAGGACCGCGCCGTCTTGTGCGAGCGACAACCCGAGGAAGCGGCCGCTCTGGCGGAGGAATTCGCCGGTTTGAGGCGGGTTTCGACGCAGGTGATAGATGGTTACACGGCGGTGCGCGCGTCGTTGCCGCCCCCGGAGCGGCGGGCGCTCGTGTTGATCGATCCTCCTTTCGAGGAGCGGGACGAGTGGAGCCGTGTCGTGGATTCCTTGCGCGATGGGCTGCGGCGTCTGCCGGCCGGCACCTTCGCGGTGTGGTATCCGCTCACGGCGCGGGCGAAGGTCGACTCGTTTTACCGCGATCTTTTGTCCATAAAGGATTTGCCGCCTTGTTTCACCGTCGAGCTTTTGATCGGCGGCGAAGGCGCGGAGCTGAAACTTTGGGGCTGCGGCGTCTTGGTGATCAATCCGCCTTGGGGCTCGGCCGGGCCGCTCGGGGATTTGGCTTCTTGGCTTGCGCCGCAGCTCGCGCAGGCTCCCGGCGGGAGCGGCGGAGTGCATTGGCTGGTGCCCGAGAAATAATTCCGAAATTTTTGGGTGGAATTGCTTATCGTTCGCCTTGCGTCTTTCCGACTACGTAGTTGGTTTACTTAACAAAGCCGATGACTCGCACCGCAAAATCTTCCGAAGACACCCCCGCCCCCAGTTCCTCCGACATCGCGCTGTGCACGCGGGTCGTGATCGTGGAGGACGATCCGGTTTACCGGCAGTTCGTCCGCCAAGTGTTGAAGAAAATCGACGGCGTCGAGCTGATCGGCGAATGCGCCACCGGCCAGGAAGGCATCGACATGTGCGTGCGCACGAAGCCGCAGGCGCTGCTGCTCGATCTCGTGCTGCCCGACATGCAGGGCGTCGAGGTTATCAAGACGCTTCGTCATGAGCTGCCTCACCTCGTGGTGCTGCTCCTCACCGCGCATCCGAGCAACGAGCTCCCGCGCGAGCTCCTGAAGCTCGGGGTCCAAGGTTTCGCCGACAAGACGGCCACGGCCGTGGACCTGACGAAGACCATCCGCAGCGTGCTCGCGGGCGGCCTCAGCTACACGAGCGTGGCCGGCATCGCTCCGCCGACCGCCGAGCGTCCCATCAGCCTCCCCGGCCATGCCGAGAACGTGAAGCCCGACGTGCTCACGCCGCGCGAGCGCGAGATCGCCGCGCTGGTCACCGGCGCCATGTCCTCCAAGGAGGTCGCGGCCAAGCTCGGGCTCAGCACGCGCACGGTGGAAAAGCACCGCGCCAACATCTACGCCAAGCTCGGCGTTCGCGACGTGGTCGGCCTCACCCGCTGGTGCATGTATCACGGTTTGCTCAACTGAGCAGGCCACGATCCCGGCCGCTTTTCAAAAACACCGAAGCCCGCT
>CBIHRE010000291.1:0-6627 GCA_966212385.1 uncultured Akkermansia sp.
AGCGCGGGCCGAGGGCGAAGGCGTCGAACTGCGTGGTGGTGAAAAAAACGAGGTAGAACTTAACCGCGGCGAGGATTTTTTAGCCCGCGCGGCGGAGGGCGGAGCCGCAACGGAGCCACAGAGAGCCGAAGCCGAGGGCGCGCGTGAAGCGCGGAGAGAAGCCGCGGACGCGGACGACACGGACGTCGGCGGGGTAGGTTTCCTCGAGGAGCGGGTCCAGGACGGCGCCCTCCACGGACGCGGGCTCGACGGCGAGCACGACCGGCTCCCAGCCGAGGGCGCGCAGATGGGGCAGCGCGAGGCGCGCGCGCTGCATGTCTGGCGCGTTGACCGGCGGGAAGTGCGGGCTGACGACGAGGACGCGGCGCATGGGGCGGAGGGCGACGGATCAGCGCAGGGCCGGACGCACGCCGCAAGCGTGCGGCGACGGGGGGTGGAAATGGGCGGCGGGCGGCGACATGCGGCGCGAGTGTCGGGCGAAAAGGCCGCGTCGTGCGAGAAGCTAGCGGTAAGATCTTTTACGGGCGCGAAAGCGGCGCCGGCCGAGGGGGATCGGCTCAACCGAGCAGCCGGGCGACGCGCGCGACGTGCCGCGGAGCCTCGAGTTCCCAGCAGTAGTGTTTCTCGGCGAGGCGACGGGCGGCGGCGCGGCGCGCGGCGAGCGCGTCCGGATCGGAGAGGATCGCGTCGAGCGCGCGGGCGGCGAAAGCCGGGTCGGAGAAAGTATCGAGGATGCCGGCGGCGGGGTCGCGGGCGAGGACCTCGCGCTGCCCGGCGGTCGGGGTGGCGACCACGGCGAGGCCGGCGCCGAGGTATTGGAGGATCTTGTTGGTGATGGTGAGGTCGCGGTTGGGAATCGCGGATTGCTCGAGGGCGAGGCCGAGATCGTGGCGGGCGATGAGCGCGGGCAGCTCGTCGGGAGGGACGAGCGGGAGAAACTCGACGCGGTCGCGGCTTTCGGCGGGAACCGAGGAGAGCAGATGGCGCGCGTAGGATTCTCGGACCTCGCCCAACAGGACGAGGCGCGAAGGGCGCGTGACGAGGGCCCAAGCGGCGAGGAACGCCTCGAGGCCACGGCCGGGGCCGGTGGTCTGGGAGAACCAGAAAAAGGCCGGCGGGGCGCCGTTCGCGTGCCGCGTTCGAGGAAGCGTCGGAAGCGGAAAGGAGTTGGTCAGGACCTCGGGGCGGCAACCGCCGTAGCGGGCATGGAGGGCGTCGGCGAGCGCCTCCGAGGTGGTCGTGACGCAAGCGGCGCGGCGGAGCAGGTCGCGCTCGACGCGGCGGAGGATGGCGAGGGGGCGGCCGACGCGGTCTGCGGGGAGGAGGTCTTCGCTGTGCCAATCCTCGATGTCGGCGGCGACGCGGCGGCCGGAGTCGAGGAGGCGGAGGCCGGCCCAGTGGGCGATCTCGTTGTGCGCGATCACGAGGTCGGCGGGACGGGCGCGGGCGGCGCGGAGAAGGGCGGCGGCGGGGCCGAGGGTGTGGACGGAGGATCGCAGGCCGCGCGAGGCGAGCTCGCGAGCGAGCCGGGTGCGGGCGCGAAGGATCCAGGCGCGAGGCCCGTCGAGGAGCTCGATCTGTTCGTGGCGGAAGCAGGCGGCGCGAGCGACAAGGGCGGCGTCGAGCGCCACCGAGGGGCGGTGGTTGCGCACGCCGAGGACCGTGACCTCGTGGCCGGCGGCGCCGAGCGCGGTGGCCTCCTTGAGGACGCGGGGGTTGCGCGCGAGGGGGCCGTTGGTGAGGACGAGGATGCGCGGAGTGGTCATCGCGGCTTTGTTTTCGCCGACGCGGCGTCGGGCTCGGGGATTTTTTTCTCGCTCACGGCGAGGCCGCCGGGTGCGGACGGGATCTCGCGGGTGCGGGCGCGGGCGCCTTCCGACAGGGTCCGCCATATCCGAGGATATACGGAGCGGAAGCGCAGGCTGCGAAGGAGGACTCCGGGGCGCCGGAGCGCGCCGGCGAGAAAGCGAAACCAGTCGACGGGCCGGGAATGGCGGAGGATCGCGAGCGGACGGACGCCGGAGAGGGCGAGATGAAAGAGCAGAGAGGTCGAGGGCGGGGTCTGGTTGCGGAGGCGGGTCCAGTGCGCGGCCAGTTCGGCCGCGGACGCGGGGACGGCCGCGAGGTAGCTGGCGGCGACGAGGAGCTGGGAGCGGGCCCAATCGGCGCGATCCTCGGAACGCGAGGTGCGCCGGGTCACGGCGAAGTGCGCGAGGGGTTGTGGAAGAAACAGCCAGGGGCCGGGAAGCAGGCGTTCACGAGCGGGCTCGATGATGGCGAAGGGCAGGTCGGTCGGGACCAAGGCGCCACGGGAGGCGGCGGTCCGGAAAAGCATGGCGCCGTTGGAGTGGAGCGCGTCGGAAAATTGCAAGGGCTGCGGCCAATGAAAGACGCGGGGGGTGGTGTCGGTCGCGGGTGTTTGCCAGATGGTGCGGCCGGTGTCGCTCCAGGTGCCGTCGGCGTTTTCCCGCGCGATGCGCATGTTCGCCCAAACGATATTGGCGTTCGGGCGGGCTTCCAGCGCGGTGAGGGCGGCGGCGAGGAATTCCGGCTCCCACCAGTTGTCGTCCTCCAGGATGGAGGCGAAGGGCTCGGGGCCGCCGGAGAAGGCGTGGTTGAAGGCGGCGACCGGACCCCAATTGCGCTCGTGCTGGTGGAGGATGACGCGAGGGTCGCCGATTTCGGCGATCAGGCGGCGGGGATAATCATCCTCGGGCGCGTCGTTGTGCAGCTCGCAGATCCAGTCCGTGAAAGTCTGGGCGCGGAGCGAGGCGAGGGCGCGGGGCAGGAGCGCGGGGCGACGGCAGGTGAGAAGAAAAACGCGGATGGCGGCCATGGGTCAGCCTCGGGCGGGGAGCCGCAACCCGTCGCGGCCGATCCCGGAGCCGGAGTGGAGGACGGAGACGAGCGGAGCCATGCGGATTTATTGACGATCCAGCCAGCCGGGGCGGTGGCCGACTCGATGGATCAGTTCGAAGCGCGGCGGTTCGTGGTGCGTCTCGGCGTCAAAGGGGCCCTGGAAATGATCGTGCACCAGATCGTCGCGGACAAAGAAGGCGTTTGAGCCGAGGATCTCGGCGTGGACGAGGGTGAAGCCGAGTTCGCGGCCGAGGTTTTCGAAGGCCTTGAGGCTGGCGCCGAAGTTGGCCGTCCCGTCCCATACGCGCTTGGGATCATAGGCGCAGCGCCAGTCGATCGAGGGGGGGATGCTGGCGTTGTATTCGACGACGACCACGCGGGGACGCCAGTCGCGCAGGCCTTGCCAGAGGTGGAAGGTGTTTTGATCCACGTCGAGCGAGAGGAGGTCGAGGCGCGAGGGCACGCCGGCGGCGGTGAAGAGCCCGGCGATGTTTTCCCGGTCGACAAACGCGCGGGTGAAACGGAGCGACTCCGAGGAGGCGGGCGGCAGGCCGAGGCGCGGGGGTTCCGCGTCGAACCAATGGCCTCGCCAGCCGAGGCTGTGGAGGAAGGCGGTGTTGTTTTCCACGCCGTCGCCGATGCCCACCTCGGCGAAGGTCCGGGCGTCGGCGCCGATCCGCCGAAAGATTTCGGCGATGACGCCGTCCTCGCCGTTTTGGGAGCAGACCTGCTGCTCGGCGTTGTGGAGGGATTTTTGCCCTTCGCGCGCGCTTTTTTCCGAAAGGAGGCGGGCGAAGCGTTCGGCGCGGAGGAGCTGGTTCTGGGTGAACAGCTCGGCGCGTGCGCAGTCGGCCATGCTGGCGACGCGGTCGGTTTCCCGGATCACGGGCAGGGATTTGTAGAGCCTTTTGAGGAGCTTCATCGGAGGGAGGAGGAGGATTCGCGGATGCGGGAAACGACTTGGTCGGGAGAAACGCCGGAGCGGCTTTGCACGAGGTTGAAAAGGAGGCGACGGCCGAGGGCGTCGTGGCGGCGGGGACGCCACTCTTCGAAGTCGCGGGCGTGCCAAGCCGCGTTGCCGAGCGGGAGAGTGTCGTCGGGCGCGTAGTGCCGGCCGGAGAAATCCGCGTGCCGGACGAGGTAGGTGTCGTAGAGCGTGTATTCCGTCCAAGGCAGCGAGGACAGCAGGCGTCCGCGCCAGGAGGAGAGCCCGCGGCGAAGGCAGAGCCGTCCGACCAGCGCCGCCACCCGCCAGCGTCGGGCGCGCGGGACGCAGCGGGATTCCAGGTGTTTGGCGAGGCCCAGCACGGCGGAGCGGGAGAGGATGGAGGGCGTGACATCCGGCTGATAGTCCAAGGGCTCGCAGGCGAGCACCCGGGCGGACCAGAGCAGCCAATCGTCGAGATTATCGGCCGAGCCGGGCGGCAAGTTTCTCGATGCGTGGCCGGCCCTGTCCTGGGTGCGCGGAGCGCGGTTGGCGCGGAGGACCTCGCTATCCGAGAAATCGGAGACGACTAGAAAGTCGTCGTCCAAGGTCAGGTAAAACTCGCCCGACATCCGCTCCGCTATGGCGAGTTTGACCAGTTGCTGCCGATACCAGCCACTCGGCGGGTGCAGGCCCCAGCGCCGATGAAGGCCGAATTCGGGCACGACCTCCTCGTCGCTCAAGAAGGTGACGCGGGAATTATCAAACTCCGACAATTCCCGGGCGACGGAGGCCAGTTGCGACTTGGGCGCCACGACCCAGAGGCGGTCCAGGTCGCGATAGTGGCGGAAGAGCGAGGGGAGTAGAATCCGCGCGGCGCGTTCGGTGGCGGGCTGGGTGAGCGGGAGGACGGCGTGCATCTGGAACGAGGGTGTGCGAGCTCAGCGGCGGGCGGCGAGGCGGCGAGCGAGGCGCCAGCCGACGATGCGGGAGAGGAGCCGGGCGCGTCCGCCCAAGGGCGGGGGGACGGAGGACGGGCCGAATTCCGCCGACCGGCGCTCGGCGTCGCGCGAGAGCGCGGGGGTGTCGGGGTAGAGTTCGTAGCAGACGCGGAGCCAGTAGTCGGCGAGGGCCTGTCGGACGCGCGGCGAATCCTCGGCGCCCAGGAGATGGGCCGCGATGAGTTCGGCGGAGCGATGGAGGGAGGCGGTGGCGGCGGGCGAGCGTCGGCGGCTCAGGCTGCCCGCGAGTCCGGAGCGGTAGTGCGAGGCGCAATCGGCGGCGTCCGCATACGCGAGGCCGGCGGAGGCGAGCGCGACGCGGGCGAAGTATTCGCCGTCGTCGTTGAGCGAGAGCGACTCGTCCCACGGCCCGGCCCGGTCAGCCACGGCACGCGGAACGAGCCAGGCGGCGGGATGCATCATCTTGCCGTCGCGGGTGTGGAGAAGAAGAAACTCGACCGGGGAAAAATCGCGGAAGACCTCCGCGTCCACGAAGCGCGTCGCGGCGGCGTCGGTCTCGAAGCGTCCCCAGCGGCAGGTGCCGAGAACCCCGGGCGGGCGGGTGGCGAGCAGCGCGAGTTGCCGCTCGATTTTGCGCGGGGAGAGCAGGTCGTCCGCGTCGAGGAATTGGATGAACTCGCCATCGGCGAGGCGGAGGGCGTGGTTGCGGGCGGCGGCGGCGCCGGCGTTGGCCTGGGCGACGACGCGCAGGCGATCGGGATGACGGGCGGCGTGTTCGCGGGCGATGGCGAGGGTTCGGTCGGAAGAGCCGTCGTCGACCACGATGATCTCGACGCGCGGGTGGGTCTGGGCGAGGGCGGAGGCCAGCGTCTCGCCGATCCACGGGGCGGCGTTGTAGGCTGGGACGAGGATTGAGACGAGGGGCGTCATCACGGTGGATCGATGTCACCGCCTATGTCGCCGTTGCACGGCGGACGCGGTGACCGGAGGGCCGGCGGGCGTGAATTTTTTCGTTTCAAGACCGTGCGATTTCTGGGGAGCCGTGGGGACGGCAGGACCGCGATGGGGGCCGCGAACGTTCGAGGTATCGCAGCCATGGGCGCTCCGCAAGGCGGTGGAAAACCACGCCCGCGAGCAGCGAAGCGAGAACACCGCAGAGAAGCAGCGTCGTGTTGGTGATCAGGCCGCGTTCCGTCGCCCTCAGGAGAGGCACGACGACCAGGAATACCCCGACGGGGACATGGATCAGATAGAGACTGTAGGAGATGAGGCCGAGGCGACAGGCCAGGCATTCGGGAGACGGCCGCCAAAACCGCGCGGGGATGAGCAAAACGCAGACGGTCAAAGCCGCGGTCGCGTGTCCCAGGCCCAGTCGCCCCATCCACCCTAGTCCGATGAAATGGATGATCGAGACCGCGATCGACGGACGAAACCCGCGCAGTCCGGAGCGCTGCAAGGCGACTCCGACGCCCAGGGCGAAGCTCCCCCAGCTTTCGATGAAAAAAGTCGGGGTTTGCGCATGTGAAGCCCCGGCAAGATCCAGACCGACGAGGAGGACGTGCAGCGTCAGCCACATCGTCAGTCGTCGGGCCGGGGTTCGGAAAAAAAGCAAGGTTCCCGCCAGGCCGTAAAAAACGACTTCGCAGCTTAAGGTCCAATAGACCCAGTTGACGCGGGGAACGGTGGACGCGGGATCGGTCGCCAGGCAGAGGGTCGCGAGCAATTCCACGAAACTTTCCGGGAGCCGGTAGAGATCGTTGATTCCGGTGCTCGCTTTTCTGACCAGTGGCGGGATCGCGCAGACGATCAGGCTCGCGAGGTAGGCCGGATAGATGCGAACGAAGCGGCGTTTCAGAAAGTCTCCGAGCGGCGGACCTTTGA
>CBIHRE010000292.1:0-6599 GCA_966212385.1 uncultured Akkermansia sp.
GGCCATCGGCATCCGGTATGGGGCATCGCAGACGTCGCCGCTCCGGTTCCGTCGCTCCCTAGTTCAGGCGATTTGTGACGTGGACCGAGGGGAGGCCGGGCTGTAATCGGTCGTCGCGTCTGCCATAGGGCGCAAACTCAGCCGCGAGGAAAGCTAGGCTTTCTTCGCGGCTTTTTCATCGAGCAAATCCGCCCACCATTGCAGCATCTCCCGGCGTTCGGAAAGGTATTGAGCCTTGTTGTAGGTTCCCCGGACGGTGTTGCCGTCCACATGGGCCAGTTGTCTCTCAATGGCCAGCGAGTCGAATTTCCGGCTCTCATGCAGGATCGTGGAGCCGGTCGAGCGCAGCCCATGCACCGTTGTCTTGTCGCCAAAGCCCAGCTCATCCACCAGATTGAGCATTGTGTTCTCGCTCATGATCGGGTGCTTGCGCCGTTGCTGATTGGGAAATAGATAAATCGGGTCATCCGATTTTGTTCTGATTTCCTTAATCAGCGCGACGGCTTGAAGTGATAGTGGAATGACGTGCTCACGGCGTTTCTTCATGCGTTCTGCCGGAATTACCCAGAGCGCTTCATCCAGATTGATTTCTGCCCACCGCGCGCCCCGAACCTCCGTGGTGCGCAGCAGGGTCAACAGGAGGAGCTTGAGGCCCAGCCGACCGCACCATCCTTTTTTGTGCGCGTCCAACGCTTGCAGGAAGGCCGGTAGCTCATCTTCGGGCAGGGCGGCGTGGTTCTGCGGAACATGCCGGGTAAACGCGTCCCGGATTTCCGCAGATACGTCCCTTTCGCCGCGACCCGTGGCGATCCCGTATCGGAATATCTGCCCGGCATAGGTCCGCGCATCACGCAGCGCGTCGAGCGCCCCGCGTTGTTCGATTTTGCGGAGCACATCAAGCAGTTCCAGCGGCGTTATCGTTCGTATGTCGTTTTGCCCGATAAACGGGAAAAAGTTCCGGTGCAGAACCCGCTCGACTTGGGCGGCGTAGTCGGGGGTCCAGTGTTTGGCCTTTTTCCCGTGCCATTCCAGCGCCACGGTTTGAAAGCTGCATGTGGCGTCAAAGATGAGCTGTGCCTTGGCCTCTTGCCGCTCCACACAGGGATCTAGACCCTCGCGGATTTGTTTACGGTATTGGAGGCGCTTTTCCCGCGCCTCTTTTAGCGAGACTTCGGGGTAAGGGCCAAGGGACAATGTTTTCCGCTTGGCGCCGACGCGGTAATCCATGCGCCAGAGTTTAGAGCGGCGTGGGGTGACGAATAAATACATCCCGTCACCATCGGTTAGTTTATAGGGGCGTTCCTTGAATTCGGCTTGTTTGCATTTCAGGTCGGATAAATACATTCCCTTGCTCCGTCTTGTGAGTGAACGAGCGAGCCGACTTAATACCGCCATGGATACCGTCAAGGTGTCTGGGCGACGTTAGAAGAGCTCGCGGTGAATTTGGGAAAGCGAAATCCGATTTTTGCAGTTTAAGCAGTAACTTATGAGGCAAAATCTAGAGTTTCTTGGAAGAGCTTAGAAGCCGTAGGAAATGGCAAGTGGCGGAGGAGGGGTTAGTTCTCCAATCAGCCATACTATTGATTTCCTTTGGAAACTTGTCTCTTCCAAATTCCCAATACCTCCCGCTATACCGTTCTCGTGGCCTTAAGCTACTAGAATGCCATATCGGGCGATGCCGGTATATAACATGGGGTAAATATTTTCGCTAGTCCTATTGCGTTGATACACCGGACGGGGGCAATTTCTGCTGTTTGATGGTAGCGACAAATAGGCATGCGCCAGCATGATTATTCGCAGTCCATTGCAATTCATCGCTTGCTCCCACATGTTCGCCGCCGTGCGAATTTTCTAGCGGATGGAGTCGTGATTGGCGGACGAGCAAAGCGAAGGCGGGTTTCGGAAGGTTATTGAAGGCATAGCGCGGCGGCGCGGGGAGCTGTTGCGCGTCTATGCCGACTTCATTTGCATGGCCGCCTGCGCCCTCGCCGCGCAAACCCGCGAGGAAGAATATCTAGAAGTCGCGAAGTCCTACGACCGGGAAGAGCTGGCGCAGTTCGGCAAGGCTCTGGGGTTATTGGTCGAGGACATGGAAGCGGAGCCCTTCGAGGACCTCTTAGGGCGGTGCTACAGCGAGATTGCGTCCGGATTCTCGCGGGACCTGCGCGGTGAATTCTACACGCCCAAGCCGGTGGGCGACCTCATGGCGCGCGTTACCGTTGACGTAAACACGGTGGTTGCCGCGAAGAGGCCGGTTTCTGTTAACGAACCCGCCAGCGGCAGCGGCGGCATGATCCTGTCTCTGGCCGAATGTTTCGCGAAAGCCCAGGCCGTCGATCTTCTCCGGGTGACGTGTCAGGACATTTCAAAACTGGCCTGCGACATGGCCTACATCAACCTCACGCTCTGGGGCGTCCCCGCACGCGTCATCTGGGGCGACACGCTGCGCGGCACCGTTCAGAAGACGTGGCGAAACATCCACTGGTATCGGGTTGGCGAAAACTATCGCGAACGTGTCGCGCGGTTCATGTCGGTCCTTGATGCGCAACCCGCGCCGGAAGTTTCCCCCGATGTTTCAGCCGCGCAGCCGGAGCCTCCGCCGCAAGCGGCGACGGCCCCGGCAACGAACGCCAGTATCCGCCGAGACTCCGGCGGTCAGCAGGAATGGGTTTTCGGTTAATCGCGGTTTTCGTTTACAAAAACTCTGCGGATCGGCTTCCCGGAAATCTTGGCGGGCGTCGTTTGCGTCCGTCGTCATCTTTTTTCACCGTATGCGAATATTGGGGATCGCTTGTGAAAGCGCCCTTCGGGCATGGTAGATGTGCTGCGCGCTGCAGGGTAGCGAGATGTGCTTTTGTTTACACAAAAGGCGCATCTCGACAAGGAGGGGCTGCCGCCCCCCGTTGTATCCCCCCGCTGCGCGCGCTGTCGCACGCTTTTTTCAGCGCCTCCGGTTTTGGGGTCCGGTGCATGGCGTATACAGGAGGAACACGCCATGGCCCGGCCCAAGAAAAACCAAGACCAGCGCCGCCCCCACGTCGTCAGCTTTCGGCTGACGGACGCGGAGCGGGCTGTTCTTGAGGAGGTCGCGGCGAGGGCGCGTGTGCGCTTTAACGAACTCGCGCGTAAGCTCACGGTCGCGGGTGGTGACCGTGTAGTGATAAAAACCTACAAGGCATGCGATCCGGCCTTCTTGGCGAAGATCGCCCAGATCGGCAACAACCTCAACCAGCTCACGAGGAAGGCCCATGTGTCCGGCGTCATCGATCCGAGGATTGATGCGCTCTGCGGGCAGATCGAGGACATCGTGACCGAAGCGACGGCGGAGGCGTTTGACGAATGAACCCGACCGTCGCCAGCGGCGGACGCAGCTTCAAGGGCGCGTTCGCCTACTACATGCACGATAAGGGAGCGGATACGCGGGCGCGGATCGCGTGGACGCATACCGTAAACATGATCACGGACGACCCCGACAAGGCGTGGAAGGTCATGGCCTATACGGCCAAGAATCAGGACCGGCTCAAGGAAGCGGCGGGCGTCCCGGCGACGGGGCGCAAGGCGTCTAAACCCGTTTTTGCATACAGCCTGTCATGGCATCCGGAGCAGTCGCCCACGCCCGACCACATGCGGGAGGTGGCGCTAAAATCTATCGAGGTGCTGGGCATGGCCGAACACCAGGCCGTTCTGGTGGCGCACAACGACACGCCCCACGCGCACGTTCACGTAATCGTCAACCGCGTCCATCCACTTACGGGGAAGGTCGCGGGGGACAGCTTCACCTATCGCAAGCTCTCTGACCTCGCCCTGGATTACGCCCGCGAACACGGACTGACCTACAGCCCGCAGCGCGAGGAGAACAAGCGTCAGCGAGAGGAAGGGAAGGCCACCCGCTATATGGACCCGAAAATTAGAGAAGCCTGGGCGAACTCCACAGATGGGAAGAGCTTTGTCGCCGCGCTGAAGGAGCGCGGCTTTGAACTGACGCAGGGCAACAAGCGCCTGGTCGTCGTGGACGTTTACGGAAAAGTCCACAACCCGACGCGGCATCTCGACGGCGTGACGGCGAAAGACTTGCAGGCGCGGCTGAGCGGCGTGGATTTGGCCGCGCTGCGCGACGCCAACCTTGTTGCCAGGGAGCGGACGGCGATCCGAGCCAAGACGCCGGACATGGGCGCGGCGTTCGAGAATAACGCGGGCAAGACGAAGACGCCGGACTTGAAGGGCGACTTTGAAAAGAGCGCGGACCGCCGGAAGAAATCCACCGAACGGAAAGAAACGGACAAGGCCACGACGCGCGAGGAAACGCTGAAAAAGCCCGCCGTCGCCAAGGAGACCGCCGCGCGGAAGCCGGACGCTCCCAAGACCACGCCCAACGGCCCGCAGGAACAGATGCAGCTAAAACTGGAGCCGGAAAAATCGGCGGTGCCGGTGCCCCTGTCTGCCGAGGATAAGCGGGTGGTGGAGCGGGAGAAAGCCGAGCGCGGGCCGCGACGGCTTGCCGAACTGCAAAACCGGCATCTTGAGGATTACCATGACTTGGACGCACGGCTTGAGCGGGGCGTCACCAAGCAAAAGGAAGAGATGTCGAAATACTACCGGATCGCGGAGCAAAAGCACGAGATCGACGCCCTGCGCACGAAATGCGAAAATCCGTCGTTCTGGCGAAAGCTGTTCGGCATGGCCCGTCGCGACCGCGACCGGCTGGAGGGGATGGAGCTGACCTTTGCCAACGCGCAGCAGCGTTACGACGCGCAGATTACCGCGCTCGAAAACGAACGCGCCCGCACCATGGGTGAATTGAAAGAAGCCCAGCGGAGGGAGTGGAAGGTGGCCGAGCGTCTTTACCAGCCGGACGGTCCGCAGCTCGAGCGCGAGAAGTCGGGAATGGAGCGGGAGCGGGAACGAAAGCTGGAACCCGAATTCAAACGCGCTGGGGCTTCGCCGGAGCTTGAGCGGTAAAGGCCGGGTTCTCTTCCTTCTGTGTGATGATCCCCGACAACATCTTGAAGGACTTGCCGCGCGGTGAACAAGGCCGCGCGGCTCATGGGAACCACCAGCCGCACCATTATTTTGAAAAGCCGGATGCCATCGCGCAGCATCGGTTCCGGGATAACAGCGGCGATATTTTCTTTGGCGTCATCCACGGTAACACTCAGGAATTTCCGCGAAAGGACGGGCGGGAAACCGAGCGTTGCACGCTGGGCGGCGTGCCGGTCGGGGTGGCCGACGACCGGCATTTGACCACGATTGCCGGGTCGCGCAGCGGCAAGGGCGTCAGTCTCATCCTGCCGAACCTCCTCACCTATGGCGGGTCCGTCCTCTCGATCGACCCGAAGGGGGAAGCGGCCGAAAGCACGGCGGTTTACCGGGCGAAGACCCTCAAACAGAATGTCTGCGTAATCGACCCGTTTCGCGCTGCGTCGGTTGAGGCCGCGCAGTTCAGAAAGCATTTTGATCCGCTGTTTATCCTGAAGCGCGGCGGGGAGCCGCGCGTGGAAGACGCCGCGTTGCTGGCCGGGGCCATCGTGGTTCCGGGCGGTTCCGACGACACGCATTGGGACGAGGCCGCCCGCGCGTTCATTCAGGGCGTTCTTTTGCACGTCGTCACCGATTCCGCCATTCCTGCGGCGGAGCGCACGATTGTGACCGCCGCCGACCTGATTTCCGGGCGGCGGGGGACTTTGGCCGAATTACTGGACCAGATGGAGAAAAACAAGAGCGTGAACGGTGCCGTGATCGTCGCCGCCCGCACGATGAAGGAGCGGGCCGAGAAAGAGCGCTCCACCGTGGTCTCCGTTGCCCGTCGCAATTTCACGTTCCTTGAGCAGGAGCCTTTGCGGGCAACCTTGTCTGCGCATGAGGTGGATTTGGACGACCTCAAGGACGGCAAGACGACGGTGTATCTGGTCCTGCCCGCTCTGCGCCTTCACTCCTGCCGCCAGTTCCTGCGCATCTTCGTTAATCTGACGCTGGAGGCCATGGAGGCAAAGCGTCGGCCAAAGCCGACAGTCCCCGTGCTGATGATCCTCGATGAATTCGCGGTTCTGGGGCGCATGGCGGAGCTGGAAAACGCAATCGGCCAGATTGCGGGCTACGGCCTTCGTCTCTGGGTCATTTTACAGGACCTCGGGCAACTGCGGTCGCTTTACCGCGACCGCTGGGA
This sequence comes from uncultured Akkermansia sp., assembly GCA_966212385.1. Lineage (GTDB taxonomy): Bacteria > Verrucomicrobiota > Verrucomicrobiia > Opitutales > Opitutaceae > IMCC26134_A. Next base: position 6,164 of record CBIHRE010000292.1, read on the forward strand.
AACCTTCGTCGGCAATAGCGGCGTTCTGACCTTCTTCGGTGTGGTGGACTACTTCACGTCCGAATGGGTCAGCAAATATCTCGACAAAAGCGCCATCACGGTCCGCAACAGCAGCGCGAACCTGTCTAGCGCGTATTCGCGAGGAGGATACAGTGAGAGCGAACAGCAGATCATGACCGACCTCATGACACCGGCGGAGGTGCGGGCGTTTTTCGCGCGGGGGAATGAATTCAACCGCCAGCTTGTCCTCATCCCGGGAGAAAAACCATGGGTCATGCAGCGCGTCCTCTGCTACCGCCATGAAATGTTTAGGGGCCGCTACCACGACGCGGACTCCTGAGCGGCGGTAAGGGCGCGACGTATTTTTTGAAAAATCGTTCGCGTTCCCGGAAAATCACCGGACCGCGCATCGTATCCAGCAGCAACGGAACGCACA
>CBIHRE010000293.1:0-6598 GCA_966212385.1 uncultured Akkermansia sp.
AGGCCCTGCTGGCCGCCGGGGACGAGCGTGACGTCGAGGCCGGCTTCCTTGAACCAGCCGCGGGCCTGGGCTTGGTAGAGGCCGCCGTGCTCGGGTTCGGGAAACCAGTCGAGCTGGACGGTGACTTTGGTCGGGGCGGTTGGCGTCGGCACGGCGGCCTTGTTATCCGCAGGCGCGGTCGATTCGTGCTTTGAGCATGCGCTGAGGGCGAAGGCTGCGGCGCATGCGGTGAACAGGGCGGAAGCGAAGGGGCGCGAGAACATGGTTCTCCACTGGATGAAAATCCAAGGGCTTTGCAAAGCCCGCGCTTTCGGAGTGCGGGGCGGGGGCGGGGCCGAGCTTACGCGGGCGGAGGGCGCACGGCGCGCTGGGCGAGCAGGGTGTCGATCAGCGGCGCGAGGGCGATGGGTCGCTCGGCCATGGCGGCGATGTCGGATTCCAGCGTTTCGGGCGTGAGCGAGATCCAACCTTGCAGGAGGGTTTGGGGGCCGTGATCGAGCGTGAGCTTGGGCCAATTGGCCGTGTTGGACGTGGCGACAAACGCGGAGCGGAAGGCGGAGGCGAACTCGCGGCTCTGGATCTTGTGCCCGGGCAACGCTCGGAGCTTGAGCGCGTGGATGTTGTAGTGGATTCGCCCGCGACGGGTCGCCTCGGCGTCGATCCAGAAGGAGAAAAATATCCCGCAGCCTGGGGCGGTTTCGACGATCCAGTGGCGTTTGAAGAGCTTGAGAACGTCGGAGTCTAGCCAACGACCGACGCGCGTTTCGATGGCATCGCCTTTGAGCCGGTCACCAAGGCGAACGGCGACGCGGGCAAAGGCGTCGAGGTGGCCGTTCATGGGGCGGAGTCGTCGGGAGCGTAACTGTCGTGCCAGCGATGCAGAACGAGTTTGGCGAGGGCGGAAACGGCTGCGACCAACGTGAAGCCGAGCAGGCAACCGACGATGGCGGTGGCATAGAGGGCGGGGATCTCGTTGCGCGCGCTGAAAAGCAGGGCGGTGATGCCTAGGCCGGAGCGTCCGCCGGTGCTGGTGCCTACGAGGTAGGCCGCGGTGAGCGCGCCGATCGGCGCGAGGATGGCGGCGATGCGCAGGCCGGTGAAAAAGTAGGGCAGGGCGGCGGGGGCGCGGAGGAGAAACATTTCCTGCCAGCGGGCGGCCCGTCCCATTCGGAAGAGGTCGAGGTGGGCGCGGTCGACGGAGAGGAGCCCTTGGGTGGTGTTCACGACCAAAGGGAAAAAGGTGATTAGAAACGTGACGATGATGACGCTGGGGGCGCCGGGGCCCACCCAGAGAATCAGGATCGGTGCGACGATGATGATCGGCACCATTTGGAGGCCCATAAGGTAGGGATACAGCGCGAGTCGCACCAAGCTCGAGCTGGCAAGCAGCAGGGAGAACGCGACGGCCACCGCCGCTGCGAGGGCGAAGCCTCCCAGCGCGGCTACGGCGGTGTAGCGCGCGGCGACGAGGAGAGCGGCGCCGTGGATGCGGAAGGCCTCGCCGAGCTGGGGGAGGCTGGGAAACAGGAAACGGCGCTCGGGCGGCAGTGCCTGGTGCAGCGCCTGCCAGCCGGCGAGGAGGAGCGCGGCGAGGAGGAGCGGGAGAATCCGGCGAAGGATACGCGGGTTCATGCGGCGGAGGGGCCGGATGCGGCTTCGGGGTCGACGGCTCGGAGGCGCGCGGAAACCTCCGCGACGAGGCGAAGGTAGGCGGGATCGCGGCGCGTGTCGTGGTTGCGCGGATACGGCAGGTCGACGGGCAGGTCGTGGGCCACGCGGCCGGGGTGGGGAGCCATGATCACGATTCGGCTGGCGAGGAAGACAGCCTCGGAGACGGAGTGGGTGACAAAGAGCGCGGTCCAGCGCTGACGCTCGCGAATGGCGAGCAACTCCTCGCCGAGGCGGTCGCGCGTCATCTCGTCCAAGGCGCCGAAAGGTTCGTCGAGAAGGAGCACGCGCGGCTCGGTGGCGAGGGCGCGGGCGAGGGAGACGCGCATCTTTTGCCCGCCGGAGAGCTGGCGAGGATAGGCGCGGGCCTTGTCGTAGAGGCGAACGAGGGCGAGGGCGGCGTCGCGGCGGCGAGCCCGTTCCGCGGCGGGGACCCGGCGGAGGCGAAGGAGGGTCTCGACGTTGGCATCGACCCGGAGCCAGGGAAGGAGCGTGGCGTCCTGAAAAACGTAGGCGAGATCGTCGCCGCGGCCGGGGGGATGATTGTCGACCGTGATCCGGCCGGAGCTCGGTTCGGCGAGGCCGGAGAGGAGGCGGAGGAGGGTGGATTTGCCGCAGCCGGACGGGCCTAGGAGCGCGACGAATTCGCCGGGCGCGACAGAGAGATCGAGCGAAGCGAGGACAGGCGTCGCGGAGGCGCCGAAACGCTTGGACACGGCTTCCAAGCGCAGCGCGGGCGGCGGAGGGGCGGTGGGCGTCGGATCGGGTGAAGCGGCGGACAAGGCGAAGCGGGGAGTGTTGACGGAGCTTAGCGGAGCGGGGCGGGGGGCGAGCGCAAACTGGGGGATCTCCGTGCACGAAAAACCCGCGACCGGAAAGGTCGCGGGTTTTGTCGCAAAGGGCTTCGCGGGCTGCGGAAAGGCTTAGGCCTTCTCGACGAGACCGGCCTTGATGGCCTTCACGGAGACGAGCATGCGCTTAACGCCGCCGTTGGGGAGCTTCACGCGGATGCGCTGAAGGTTCGGCTTGAAGGTGCGGGGGGTCTTCTTGGTGACGTGCGTGCCGATGCCGCCGCTCTTCTTCGACTGACCCTTGCGGTGAATGATGGAACCCTTGGTGGGGCGTTTGCCGGTGATAGCGCAGATGCGAGCCATGGTGGTGCGTGGGTTGAGTTAAAAGGTTGAGAGAACGGGGGGCGGGGTGAGGGTGTGCAAGGGAAAAGACGCGCGAGCGTGAAGCGACGGAGCGTCGGGCGCCCAGCTCCCGATGATTATGGGGTTGCGCCAACTTGGTGGGGCGGAAATCAGCGACGGGTGCGGCGACGCAGCCCGAAACCCAACGCCGCGAGGCCGGCGAGGAGCGCAAAGGAGGCGGGCTCCGGGATCGCGATGGCGCTCGTCGTCCAAGAGAGGCCGTAGCCGACATCGTTACCCGCCGCGGGGACGAGGTTGTAGACGAATTGGTCGAAGCGAACGCGCAGGGCGTAGCGTTGGCCCGGGGCGATGGCGAAGCGGAGAAACTCCGTGTTGTTGTAGGCGGTGCGGGACGCGGCGAGCAGCGTGCCGGGATTGTCGCCGAAGCTCACGGACCAGACTTCGAGGTCGAGGTCGGCGAAGCTGCCGTAGAGCGTTTCGCCGGTCGCGACGTTGAAGGAGTCGGCGACGAACCAGTTCAGCGAAACGGTCAGCTCGGACGGCTCGAGCACGCCGCTCAGGTCGATGAAATAGTCGTTGTTGCCACCGAGGCTGACCGAACCGAAATCCCAGCCGGAGGGTTGGAGATTGGTGCCGCCGCCCAGCCCCGGAACGTCGGCGGTGCCGAAAACATAGACCAGCGCGGCGCGAGAAACATCGAAGGCGCCCGCGCCGGTGTGGTAGTCGAGCGCTTGGGTGGTGACGATGGCGCCGCCGGGCGTGGCCTGCTGGCCGTTGTCCCAGCCTTCGGTGCGGCGCGAAGTGGACATGACCAGCGAGTGGATGACGCGCACGTCGAGGGCGGCATTGAGTCGCTCGCTGTTCGATGCGCCGGAAAAATGGTCCTTCGCCACTTCTTTGAGCAGACCGACTCCGCCCGCGACGACGGGTGCGGCGAAGCTCGTGCCGCTTGCGGTGAAGTTGAAGTAGAGGTTGTTTGCGGGGTTATCGATGCCCGCCTCGATGAGGAGCGGCTCCAGCCCGCCGGTTCGCTGGAGATAGGCGGCGAGGAACAGGTTTTCGCCCGGGGCGGAAACGTGCACCGCGGCGCGCGCCTCCGGAATCAGCGTATCCGTGGCGGGGTTGTAGAAGGCGATGGGGCCGCCGGAGGAGAAGCTGGAGGGCGTGAGCCAGTCGGCGCCGCCGAGCGAGCCGACGGAGATGACATTCGGCGAGGAGGCGGGACCGCCCACTTGGTTGATGCCGTAGCCGGAATTGCCCGCGCTGAAGACCGCGGTGACGGACGGATTTTGCGCGGCCAGTCCGGTGATCGTGCGAGTCTCGGCGGCCTGATAGGTGGGATCATCGAAGCCCCAGCTGCTGTTGATGACGTCGGCCCGGGCGCCGCCGGTGGCGGGATTGGTGCCGGTGAAAAAGGCGACGTAGGGCGTGCGGAACGACTCGTCGGTGATCTCGAAGGAGCCTGCGTTTTCGGTCGTTTTGTCGAAACTCGTGGCGATGGCGCCCGACCAGAGCGTGGCGCGCGGGGCCATGCCGATGCCGTAGGTCGTGAAAGAGCCGGGAGTGTCGCCGCTGTTTCCGCCGCCGAGCACGTGGGCGACCATCGTGGCGTGAAAGTCCGTCTCGCCCAGTTCCGAGTCGCCGGGGGCGGAGTTGAGAAAGAGGTAAGGCGCGAGCGGGGCGCCGCCGGCGCCGCTGCGCTGAAACACCTCGTGCCCGGCCCAAAAGTGTCCGGCCTCGACATTGGCGATGACCACGCCTTCGCCAAAGTAGCCGTTGCTCCAGAGCAGCTCGGCGCCCGCGGCGTAGTTGACCAGATTGGGATCGGTGCTTGTGCCTCCGAGAATATAGAGCTCGGCGGCGTGCCCCGCGTGCGCCTGAAAAACGCAGAGACCGGAGGCGAGGAGGGGGCGGGTGAAGCGGGACATGGAGGGGTAAAAGCAAAGAGTCGGACAAAGCGCCCCGCGCTCGTCAAAGGTTCGTGAGGCGGAGAATTCCTCAGGCCGAAACGGCCGCCGATGCGTATTTCAAGGCATGGAGCACTTGGAATTTCTGCCCCATTTGCGCCGGGTGGAGCAGGTGCATGAGCGCGCGTTTCCGCGGGCTGGCGATCGAGGCGCGAGCTTCCGCGGCGAGGCTTGCGGCGATGGCATCTCCCGCGTGGTGAACGAAAAAGCTCTCCTGCGACATCACCTGCGGAGGCCGATTCGCCGGCGCGTGCGCGGCGAGCGCATCGACGAGCCAGTCCCAACATACATGGACGGTGAGATCTTGTTCGCCGGGGCGGGCGAGCAGGTCGTTGGACTGCGTGTGGCGGTGGTAGGCGCGGGCGGTGCCGGCGGGAACGGAGTGCGCGAGCTCGGCGAAGCCTTTGCCGTAGTCGAAGGCGACGAAGAGACCGTGCCAAGGCTCGGCGGCGAGGCGGGCGGCGAGTTCCGCCGCCGCGCGTGGTGCGTCGAAGACGTAGCCTTCGGGCGTCTCGGCGGCCGGCGGGAGGAAGGCCAACGCATCCTCCGGCGCGGCGCCGAATTCGATCTCGGCGAGCGTTTGGGGTTGCCCGTCGGCGTCGAGCTTCACGCTCAGCTCCCGCCAGCCCTCGGCGCGGCGCACGAAACGGCGCACGGGTTGCGCGTCGAAGAGCTCGTTTGAAAAAACCACGCAGGGTCCCGCGAGTGCGAGCGACTCGCCGACGCGCAGCGTTTTCACGCCGGCGAACGGGTGTGCGGCGACGCCCGCGAGCACTCCGCCCGAGGGCTCGGCGCCGATCTCGACGAAGGTGTGCGCGGCGGGGTCGAGGCCGGCGGCGCGCAGCAGTTTGGCGCAGGCGGCGGCCACGAGTTCGCCGAAGATCGGCCCTAGGCTGGTCGCGGTGTAGAAGTCGGCCGAACGATCCCGCCCGACGCGCGTCCGATCCCGGCGGTAGTAGCCCAGCTCGGGATCGTAGAGCGCGAGGGCCGTGAACGCGTCGAAACGCAAGACGCCGCCGGGGCCGGCTTCGCGAAGGAAGGCGGCGATGAACTCGGGCGAGGGACGATCCGGCGCGGGGTTGGACGTAGCCATTTACAAGCGAGGACGCTTGGGCACAGTCCGCCGCATGTTAAAGCGGATTGTGAGCATCGGATTCGGCGTTATCGCCGGCTACCTCATGACTCTCGGAGTCGTGCAGGTGGTGGCCGCCTGGGGGCTTTGGCCCGACCGGGAAACGAGTCGCGCGACCGAGCAGGTCACGCAGGTGATGCGCCTGCTGAACAAGCACTACGTCGACGGCAAGGCGGTCGGCGGCGCCAAACTCGCCGAGCACGCCATCGAGAGCATGGTGGGCACCCTCGACCCGTATTCGCAGTATCTGCCGCCCAAAGCCTACAAGCACCTCGAGGAGGAGGTCGACGGCGCCTTCGGCGGCATCGGCGTGCAAGTCGAGGAGCTCAACGGTCGCATCGTCGTCGTCGCGCCCATCGCGGGCACTCCCGGCGAGCGCGCCGGCATCTTGCGCGGCGACGTGCTGGTCAAGGTCGACGGCGTCGATGTGCGCGGGCTCAAGCTCGACGAATTCGTCGGAAAACTCCGCGGCAAGCCGGGCAGTTCCGTGACGGTCGGCATCGAACGCGGACAGCCGGCGCGCGAGATCGAGCTCCACCTGAAGCGCGAGATCATCAAGGTCGAGAGCGTGCGCGACGCGGAGCTGCTCGCCGACGGCATCGGCTACGTCCGCGTGACCATGTTCGCCGAAAAGACCGGCCGGGAGTTCAAGGACGCGGTCGAAAAACTTCGTTCCC
>CBIHRE010000294.1:0-6595 GCA_966212385.1 uncultured Akkermansia sp.
GGACGACACCGCGTCGGGGGCGGGCACGCCGCGCTACATGGCGCCCGAGCAGCGCGAGCGTCCGACCGAGGTCGACCATCGCGCCGACATCTATGCGCTCGGCGTGGTGCTCTACCAGATGCTTACCGGCGAGTTGCCAGCGGAGAAACAGCTCCAGCCGCCATCGCGCCGAGTGCGGCTCGACGTGCGGCTCGACGAGGTCGTGCTGCGTGCGCTCGAAAAGGATCCGGAGCGCCGCTACGCCAGCGCCACCGAGTTCAAGACGAGACTCGAGACCATCGCCGCCGAGCCGCCGCCGGTCGGAGCGCCGCCCGCTCCGCCGCCGCCCCCGCCGCAGTCCTTCGCGCAGGCACCCTTCGCCGCGCCTGCTGGTCCATCGCCGGACGAAGCGCGCCGCGGCGCGCTGGAAAAACTGAAGCCCGCCGCGACCGCGCTGATCGTCACCTCCGCGCTGAATCTCGCCGGACTGCTGCTCGGGCTGCTGGCAGGGATGGGGCTGCTCTTTTTCCTGCCGATGGTGGGCATGGGGGCCGGCATGGCCGCCGCGTCTTCGTCCACGTTCAGGTTTTTCGGAGCGCCCTTGCATATCGCGGGCGCGATGGCGGGCGTCGCGATGGCCTTCGTTGTCCTCTGGATCGGGCTGCACGTGGCGGCCAACATCTTTGTCATTTCCGCCGCGCGTCGGATGATGCGTGGGTGCGAGCCGGGCCGGGCGCGCGCGGGCGCGGTCATCGCCATCGTGCTGGGCGCCTTGGGATTGCTCACCGCGCCCTCGCAACCGGCCAACTGGCTGCTCGGCCTGTGGTCGATCCTGCAACTCGCGGCGGGCATCTGGGCTTTTGTGATGCTGCGACAGCCGGAGCTGGCCGTGGCCTTTTCCGCCTCGGCGTCTTCAGGCGGAGCGGGGGCCGGTCCGGAGGGATTCGCCTCCGGACCGGGCGCGGCGGCATTTTCGGGGCGAGAGCCGTCGAGCGTTGCGGTAAACGCGGCTTTGGTGGGTCGAATCCTGACCGCGCCCGCGACGGGGCTCATGATCGCGGGGATTTTGCAGCTCCTCTTGTTCGGCCTGGGGGCCGGGATCGTGGCGCTCAGGCTCTTCGCGCATCGCGGGGGTATCGGTTTGGGTGCCGTCGATTTGGTGATGCTGGTCTTGGGTGTCGTCCAGACCAGCCTGGCCGTTTTGGTCATCGTGTGTTCGGTGCGGATGCGCCGTTTGCGCGGCCACGGTCTCGCGGTTTGCGCGGCGGTGTTGGCGATCGTGAGCTTACAGGGTTTTATTATCGGCCCGATCTTCGGCGTCTGGGCCTTGGTGGTGCTGCTGCGGCGGGAGGTGCGCGAGGCTTTTGACGCCGCGCCTGTCCCGACGGGCGAGGTGGCGGGCGGCACGCCGGACAACTTGGCGAACGATTTCGTTCCGGCGGCGCCCGAGACCGCATCGCAGGAGTCGCGGGAGAACGCGGCGCGCCGCGTGTCCGCGCCTTCGAAAGGGCTGCTGGTCGCGGCCGGCCTGCAACTGCTGGTCGTCGGCGCCGCCCTCGTGTTTTATCTCTTCTTTGCGCACTACCGCACCGAGGGGAACACCGGCACGTTGGAGCTGAGCCTGCCCGGCGGGTCCCATTACCGCTCGTCGACGACGCCCTCCTTCGGCCCCCCGAAATGGTATGCGCTGGCGCCGTTGGTGCTCGGCCTCGGTTTTCTGTTTCCCGCGTTCACGTTTTTCTCCGCGCTGCGGATGCGCCGCCTGCGTAGCCACGCTTTCGCGGTCTGCGGCGCCTTGCTTGCGATCCTGACCCTGCAAGGCGCGGGGCTCGGCGTAATCTTCGGCATCTGGGCTCTCGCGGTGTTGTGGCGCAAGGATGTCCATAAGGCCTTCGATGAAGGCACACCGAGGGGCCGGGGACGCGGCTGCCTTTATGCGATCGCGGTGTTCGTGCTGGCCGCCCTCCTCTGCGCGGGCGGAGTGGCCGGCCTGTTGGTCCTGCGGAAGACGACTCGAAACTCCGCGCACTCGGTCGCCGTCACCCCCGTTAACGTGCCGTTTGCGCTGCCTCCGGTGGAAGTGACGCCGCCTGCCGCGCCGCCCGGTCCTTCGGTTTCCGGCTTCGGCCTCGTGCGGTCGCGCACGCTCTCGTTCGCTGAAAACGACGACACCGCGTTGCTCGATTTGGAAACGGAGCGCATCGCGCTTCCCGCCGGGCAGGCCGCGAGCGCGTTTGAGGCGCGCAAGACCGTTTCCGGTATTTACTTTCACCACGATCGAGCGACCGAAGAACTCACGTTCACCGGCCTGTCGGTGGGCGTTCTCAATCTCGACTACAAAGGCGAGGGGATATGGGACAGCTTCAACTCCGCCGAGCAGAGGGCCGCGGTCGGAAAAATGGTCCGTCAGCCGGGCACCCGGTCCAGCACGACCGCTTCCCATCCGGAGGGTGAGAGCCGCGGTCACGTTTATCTTTTCAAGACTCGCACCGGAGCCTCGGGCCTGTTGCGCGTGGTCGGGCTGGCGCGCGATCCGCACGAGATCTCGATCGAATGGAAATTTTTCTCCGACGCTGAGCCCGTGGCGAAAGCGCCGGAGCCGTCCGGATCGGCCGCGTCGCTCACCGTCGAACGGTTGGAGGCGGACAATCCCTCGCTGGCCGAGGCGGACGCCGCCGCGCTACGGGCGTTGCGCGACGATCTGGAGAAGCGGCTGGTCGTGGATTTCGAAGCGAACCACGGGGCTCCCGGACCGGACCATGCGTATCTTTCGCTCTGGATCGCCCGCATCGGGGCCGAGCTGGCGCGCCGGCCCGCCGTGGTCGCGCCTCAGGCTCCGACTCCGGCCCCGGCTCCAACTCCTTCCGCAGGCGACGCGGCGGCAACGCGCCGGGAGATGGAGGCGCGGTTTTCGGCCATCGCCAAAATCTCCCAGTGGTCGACCCGCGACGAGTTGTTTTCCGCCCTCGCCGCCGATGCCGTGAAGGCCGGCGAGGTCGCGGTGGCGCGCAGGGCGATCGCGACGATCTCGCAATGGGATGCGCGCGACGAAGCCGCCCGCCGCGCCGCGCTCGCGCTCAAGGCCGCCGGCCGCCGCGACGACGCGGTCGCCATCGCCGGCACGATTTCGCAATGGCAGGTCCGCGACCAAACGCTCGCGGAGATCAGCCGCTGACACGCTTTTCCTTTTCCAGCCATGAACACCTCCGACTCCGTCATTCCCCCGGCGCTTCCGCGCCCCTCCAGCAACGACCGCCTCCTGGCGATCCTCTGCCATCTCTCCGAGTTTCTCGGCGTGCCGCTGCTGCTGCCGCTGATCATTTATCTGGTGATGAAAGAGGACTCGGCCTTCGTGAAGGATCACGCGCGCGAGGCGTTGAACTTCCACCTCTCGCTTTGCCTCTACGGGCTCATCTGCGTGCCGCTGGTGATGATCGTGATCGGCATCCCGCTGCTGATCGCCCTGGGCGTTTTCGCCTTCGTGGTGTCCATCCTCGCGGCGATCAAAGTCTCCGACGGGCAGCACTATCGCTACCCGCTTTGCATCCGGCTGATCAACTGAGGGAACTCGCGTCGCGGCGGCCGACGCGTCGCGACGACGAAATTTTTTGAACCTTTCGGCGGGGACGGGATTCCTCGGTGCATGACCGCTTTCTCCCGTGTTCCCCGCCATGCCCCGGATTCCGGAACCTGAACTCCTTCCGGCGGTGGCGGCGGCGCGCGCGGGCGATCCCGTAGCGTGGGACCGGTTGATGCGGCGCTACCAGCGTCCGCTCTTCGTCTTCGTGCATGAGCTCGTGCGTCGCGAGGCGGACAGCCTCGACGTGGTGCAGGAGACTTTTTTGCGCGCGGTGCGAAACCTCTCCGGACTGCGCGAGGACGCGCGTTTCGGGAGCTGGCTCTTCGGAATCGCGCACCAGCTCTGCCGCCGCCGCGCGCGGCGAGCCTGGCGGGAGGACGAGCTGGCCGACGAAAAGGTCGCGGAGACGATCGACGAGGGCGCCGCGGCGCCGGGCGAACAACTCCTGCGCGACGAGGAGGCGGCGGAGGTTTTTGCGTTGCTCGCGGCGCTGCCCGAGCCGATGCGCGCGGCGCTCACGCTGCACGTGCTGGAGGATTTTTCGCTGGAGGAGATCGCGGAGGTCACGGGCGTGCCGACGGGCACGGTGAAATCGCGCCTGCACCACGCGAAGCGCGCCCTGCGCGAACGGGCGGGCGAGCGCCGGAATTTTTCGAGGACACGAACATGAAAACGCTGCGTGAACATTTGTTGGAGCGGAGCCGCGAGGCGGCGCCGGAGCGCGAACTGTCGGCGATGCGCGAGCGGGTGAGGGCCGATTTGGAGCAACCGCGCGCGCGCGCCGTCGGCGGCGCCGCCGGTCCTTTGGACGTGATCCGCGAGGCGTGGCGCGAACTGGTCTGGCCCTGCCGCGGATTGTGGTCCGGATTGGCGGCTGCCTGGGTGGTGGTGCTGGCGCTGAATCACGCCAGCCGTCCGGCGGGCTCGGAGCCGACCATCCCGTCGAGCGAGATCGCGGCGCTGCACGGCCTCTGGCGCGAGCAGCAGGACCTGCTGGCGACGCTCGCTCGCTCCCCGGCACCCGCGTCCGCGCAGGCGGGGCGGGGCACGGCCGATCCTTCGGCGCCCGAGCATCGGCGCTCCGAGCCGGGCGTGGCGCCTTCCAAACCCCTCGGCTCGTGGCGCGAGCCCGGCGAGGCCGTCGGCGAAACAATTTTAACCTGAACCGCTTCCGCTTCCTTATGTTTTTCGCCCGATACTTTCCCAATTTCACCCGCCTCTTCCTCCGCCTCCTGGGCGTCTTGAGCCCGCGCGTATGGTGCACCTGGCGCAACGCCCGCCGCGCGCTGGCCGGCGCGGCCTCGCTCGCGACGCTGATCGCGCTGTTCTATGCGGTGGAAAACTGGCGCGGCCGGCGCGCCTTGGACGCGGCGCTGAGGGATGCGAGGGTGCTCCGGCTGCCGACTTCGGTGGCGGCGGTGCCTGATGCGGAGAACTTCGCCCGCGCGCCGGTGGTGGTGGAGTTGCAACAGTTGAAGAAAGAGCGACCCAAGGAGTGGGAACCTCGTTGGCAGCTGGAGACGATGGGAAAGGGGAGCATGCCCCTATATCCCGGACTGCCATTCCCGCCGGCTTACAACACACGCGGCATCATGGATGCGTGGCGCGCCTATTTGGGGACCGACGATTTGGTCCGGTATCTCGCTCCGCGGGCGGAGGACATGGCGCGCTTCGCCGAGGCGGCGCGCCGCCCCCGCTACGTTTTGGCGGGGCCCTTGGACATCGCGAACTGGACGGGACTCGTCTCGGGTCCGATGGATGTTTTTTCGATGCTGCCGATTTTCGTGGTCCGGGCCGGCGCGCGCTTGGAGCAGGGTGACGCGGGCGGCGCCGCGGAGGACATCACGACGTTGCTTCGCGTGGCCGCGCTCACGCATCAGGAAAGGCTCACGATCGTGCAAATGCTGGCCTATGCCGAGGCCCGGTTCGCGATCGAGCTGATCCGGCTCGGCTTGCGGGACGGCGCGTGGAGCGAGGCCCAGTTGGCGGGGTTTGGGGAGGAGCTGGCGCGCCTCGACTTTCTGACGAGCGCCGCCCGCGGGCTGGGGTCCGACGCGGAGCTGGCGGTGGTTTTCTGCCAATCGGACTCCTCGCTGCGCGCATCCGTGGCGACCGCGAGCGGGTCTTCCTGGCTCAAGTATTGGTTGATCCCCTCGGGGTGGGTTCGGCAAAACGGGGCGAGGGTGGTGCACTATGCGGAGGAGCGCCTTTTGCCCTGCTGGGACCTGAAAAAACGCCGGGTGGATATCGCGGGATTTCGCGCTCTGGATTCGGAAATAGGCGGCGGGAAGGGGCCTTACAGCTGGCTGGTCGCCCAGTGGTTGCATGGGCTGGCCGTGATCGGAATTTCGTCCGCGAATGCCGAGGCGCAGGTCGGGCTGGCGAGGCTCGCGCTGGCCTTGGAACGCTGGCGGCTCGCCCACGCGGAGTATCCCGAGACCTTGGATGAGTTGCCCGCCGACTGGGGTGTGGCTGGATTACGTGATCCGGCCACGGGAGAACCCTTCCGTTACCGGCGGACGAACGCGAAAACCTATAAACTCTACTCTCTGGGTGTCGATGGCCGGGACGACGGCGGAGCCAAGTATGTGGACCCGGCCAGCCTCATGCAGGGCGACGGCGACTGGGTTTGGTGAAGCGGGATGGGGTGGTCTCCGGTGTTGCGGCCGGCGGGCGGGCTTGCGCTCATCGGGCGCTCCAAACGCCCGCCCGCCTCCCGCATGAATTACGATCTCGCCGCCTTCGCCGCCGAATTTCCCTGGTTTTTTCCGCTCTGCGCGGCGGTCTTCGGTGCGATCGTCGGCAGCTTTCTCAACGTCGTCATTTATCGCCTGCCGGCCGAGAAATCCATCGTCACGCCCGGTTCGCACTGCGCCTGCGGAAAACCCATCGCATGGTATGACAACATCCCGGTGCTCTCGTGGTTTATCCTGCGCGGTAAGGCGCGTTGCTGCGGGCGGCCCTATTCGTTCCGCTACGCGTTCGTCGAGCTGCTGACCGCCGGGCTTTTCCTGGCCTGCGCGCTCCAGTTTTCCC
>CBIHRE010000295.1:0-6584 GCA_966212385.1 uncultured Akkermansia sp.
GGATTGGGGACAGCGCTGGCGGCGCGCGCCGGTGCCGTCGGCGTCTGCGCCGAAAGTAGCGCGTGCGAGGCCGCGGCGATAGCGGCGCTCCACTTCAGGGTCAGGCGTAGGCGATTCATAAATTTCAGCTGATAAAGGTGGCGGCGGGGGGGCAGGCGTAGGCGCGGTTTTACGGCCGGGGTGCGCGCAGGGTGATCTCGGAGCCATCGAAGCGGACGTCGGCCGACTCGAGGTTTTCTGCCTGGCCCGGCGTCATCCAGAGGACGCGGAAGACTCGGCTGGCGAGCATGCCCGCGTAGGAGCCTTGGCGCGCGCCGAAGGTGAGCGTGCGGGTTTTGTCGTTCCAGCGGACGGGTATCGTCGCGGAAGCGCCCTTGAGGTAATCGTTGGTGTCGCCCTGGTCTTCGTAGAGGGCAAACTCGCCGTCGGCGCCCGGGTAGACGCGGAGCGTCGTGGGCTCGGAAACTGGCTCCAACGCGTATTGGCGGAGCGGATCGAGAGGAATGATCGAGCCGGCCCGGGCGTAGAGCGGAAGCGTGGCGAGATCGACGGGGCGAAGGATCTCACGGCCGCCCTCGATGCGTTCGCCGGTCCACCAATCATGCCAAAGGCCGGCAGGCAGATACACGCGACGGTTGGTCGCGCCGCGCTCGACGACGGGGGCGACAAGCAGGTCGCGGCCCCAGAGGTATTCGTCGCCGCGGGCGGAGGCCGTCGCGTCTTCGGGATAGTGCAGCCAGAGCGCGCGCATGAGCGGCAGGCCGGTGTCGCGGGCCTGGCTCGCGAGGGTATAGGTGTAAGGCAGCAGGCGGTAGCGCAGTTCGAGATACTGGCGGCAGATCGGCTCGACCTGCGGGTTCGGCAGCTCGCCGGGCGGAGGCGGCTTCGCGCCCTCGAGCGGGCCGGGGTTTTCCGTGCTCCAGCCCCAGGGCAGGCGCAGTTGCCAGGCGCGGCCGTGCGAGCGGAACGAGGGGCAAAAGGCGGAAAACTGAAACCACCGCACAAACAGTTCGCCGGTGAATTCCGAGGTGGGATGGAAGCCTCCGGTGTCGGTGCCCCAATACGGCGACACGCTGAGGGAATGGTTGATGCCGACCGGCACCTGGGCGGCGAGGGCGCGCCAAGTCGATTCGACGTCTCCCGACCAGATCCAGCCGCCGTAACGGGCGACGCCGAGGTAGCCGTTGCGTTGGAGATTCCAAGGACGGCGATCCGGGCGGTCCGAGAGCGGTCCGTCGTGATACATGCGGGCCCGCGCGAAGCGCGACTCGATGTCGAACCAGTCGCCCTCGTCGGGCCACCAGCCGTCGACGCCGGCGGCGAAGGCCGGGCGGTGCTGTTGCCAGTAGGCGACGATGTGGGTGGGATCGGTTTCGGTCGAGGCGGCCGGCGCGTCGTGGAAAGTGCCGTGAAGGCGGTCTCCGTCCCAAGGCAGGCGTATGGTTTTGCCTTTGGCGTCCTTGAGCGGTTCGACGAGCGGCGGGACCGCATGCGCGACGAACTGAAAATTCCGCCGGTGGATGTCGGCGATCACTTCGGCGGGCGGACGCTCGAAGACCTTCGGGTTGAAGTCGAGCGAGGCGTGCCCGGTGTTCCAGCCCGCCGGGCAGAAGCCGGTGCCGAGAAAGATCAGCGCGTCGCAGGGCAGCTTTTTTTGGCGGAAGGTGTCGGCCTCGGCGACGATTTGCGCGGCGGACTCCAGCGTGCGGTGCGACTGCATGTAGCCGAGAGCCCATTTCGGAGGCAGGGGCGGTCGGCCGGTGTGTTCGGCCATTCCCCCTAACCACGGTTGGGGGTCGGGGGCGCCCGCCACTATGATATCGAGGCCGGCGGGGGCCTCGGCGACGGGGCGGAATTTGCCCTCTCCGTTCGCGAGGTCGAAATCGCCGGGGGACGAAACAACGAGGAGCGCCCAGCCCTCGGTGCCGAGGAGGTAAGGCACTGCGATGCGGGCGCCCGCCGTGGAGCGGTCCGGCGTGTGCTGGCCGTTGAAGTAGGGAAACTTTTTCCCGTTGCGGTTCCACTGCGCGCCGCCTTCGCCGAGACCGAGAATCGGTCGCTCGCCCGTATGAAAGGTGAAGCCGGTGGCGTCGGCGTCGAAGCGCAGCGTTTGCACCGGGTGGCCCTGTGCGTCGGAGATCGTGAGGTCGAGCGGGGCGGACTGTATCCGTATCCTGAATTCGCCCACGCGTGTTTCCTCGTCGGGAGCGCCGGCCTCGCCGCGCCAGCGAAGGGCCGCCGGAGGCCAGGCGCGTGGGACGAAAATCGGGGAGTCGGGGATGACGGCGGGCGCGGCCGGGCCGCCCCTCGTCGGGGCGATCACGATGCGCAGGCTGCGAGACGTGCAGGGAAACATGGCCAGCTCGGCCGGTCGCCCGGCGTAGCGCAGGCCGGAGGGGCCGGCAGCCTCGGCCTCGCCCTGCGGTTCGCCGGATTGGGCGAAAAGCGGTCGCTCGAAGCAGGCGCAGATCGTGATGCCGATCAGCACAAGGGCGGGGATGCGGAGGCGGCGGCGCATGCGAGGCGCGGTGTCAACGAGCCACCCTGATGCGAGTGGATTCCCGGATGTCGTCCGAGGAGGCGCCGACGAGGATGTCGAAGGCGCCGGGGTTCACGACGAAGGCGTGCGTTGACTCGTCCCAGTAGGCGAGTTTCTCGGCGGGCAGCGTGAAGGTGAGCGTCCGTTTTTCTCCGGGCTGGAGAGTGACGCGCTGGAAGCCGCGCAGCTCCTTGGCGGGGCGTTTCACGACAGGGTTCACTTCGCGGACGTAGAGCTGGGAGACCTCGTCGCCGGCGCGTTTGCCGGTGTTTTTGACATCGATGCTGACCGTGAGCGTGCCGTTAGCGGCGAGGCTTTGCGTGCTCAGGTGGAGCTTGGAGTAGTCGAAGGTGGTGTAGCTGAGGCCGTGGCCGAAGGCGTAGAGCGGCGCGCCGTTCAGATACATGTAGGTGAAACCCTTGGTGACGTCGTATTCGTCCTGCGGGGGCACCTGTTGCTCGGAGGCGTAAACGGTGTGTGGCAGGCGGCCGGCGGGGTTGACGTCCCCGAAGAGCACGTCGGCGATGGCGTGGCCGCCTTCCTCGCCGGGCCACCAGGCTTGGAGCACGGCGGGAACGTGTTCCTTGATCCAAGGAATGGTGAGCGGGCCGCCGCCGAAGAGCACGACGACGGTGCGGGGATTGGCAGCGAGAACGGCCTCGACCAAGGCCTGTTGGGTGCCGGGGAGGGGGAGGGATTTGCGGTCGAGGTCTTCCTGCTCGATGGAGGGGTTGGTGCCGATGCAGACGACGGCGACGTCGGCATCGCGGGCGAGCTCGACCGCTTTTTGAAGTTCGGCGGCGCGGTCGATCTTCGATTCGTCGGGGGTCTTCACCCATTTTTGTTTTGGACCGCCGATGACACCGCCGATGCCGAAAAGGATCTCGGTGCCGGGCGCGGCGTGGTTTTTGAGGCCTTGCAGGGCGGTGATCATCACCGGCTGCTGGCCGTTGTAGCCGTTCTTGATCGCCTGGTCGGCGCAGGGGCCGAGCACGGCGATGCGCTTGAGTTTGGTTTTGTCGAGCGGGAGGAGGCGGTCGCGGTTTTGGAGCAGGACGATGGATTGTTGCGCGGTCTTGAGGGCGATGGCGCGGTGCGCAGGGCTGTCGATCACCGCGGGCGTGAGCTTGGAGTAGGAAACGGAGTCGAAGGGGTCGAATTCGCCGAGGCGGAAGCGGACCTTCAGCACGCGGGTGAGCGCGTCGTCGAGACGCGCCTCGGTGGCCTTGCCTTCGCGCACGGCGGTCGGGAGGTATTGCTCGAATTCCTTGTCGGAGAAATCGCAGCCGGCCATGAGCGCCTGGGCGACGGCGTCGACGTAGTCCATTTTTCCTTGGGCGTGGCCTTTGACCATGAAGCCGATGCCGCCGGCGTCGGAGACGACGAAGCCCTCGTGTTTCCACTCGTTCTTGAGGAGGTCGGTGAGGAGCCAGCGGTTGATGTTGTTCGGCGTGCCGTTGATGGCGTTGTAGCTGCCCATCAGGGACTGCGCCTTGCCCTCGACGACAGCGTCGTGGAAATGCGGCAGCCAGTATTCGCGCAGCATGCGCTCGGAGACCATGGCGTTGAGCTTCATGCGGTCGAACTCGACGTTGTTGACGGCGTAGTGCTTGAGCGTGGCGGCGAGCTTGAGGTGGCGTGGATCGTCGCCTTGGAGACCGCGCACGTAGGCGACGGCCATGCGACCGGTGAGGAAGGGATCCTCGCTCCACGACTCGAAGTTACGGCCCCAATATGGATTGCGTTGGATGTTGATGACCGGGGCGCGGTAGATGAGGCCCTTGCGCTGGCCCGGCGCCTTGGGGTCCAGACGCTTGAGGTTGTAGATGGCGCGGGCTTCGTCGGAGAGAACGCGGGCGACCTCATTCTGGACGAGCTCGGGGTTCCACGTCGCGGCCATCGCGATGCAGGTGGGGAAAAGCGTGGTGGGCCGGTCCCAACTCACGCCGTTGAGGCACTGGTTCCACTGATCGGAGAGGATGGGTCGGCCGTCCACGGTCACGGTGGAGCCCTTGTGGTTCAGGAGCGCGGCTTTTTGCTCGAGAGTGAGGCGGGAGATGAGGTCGGCCACACGGGCCTCGAGCGACACCTCGGTGTCGAGATAGAGCGGGCGCTCGTGAGGGACGGGCGTAGTGAGCGGCGCGGGCTCCGCCATCGCCGCAAGCGGGACAAGCAGGAGCGCCAACGGAAGAAGGCGGCGTGTCATCGGGCGCGGGACGGGCCGAAGGTGCGGGAGGAGTTCGAAGCCGAGGGGCCTCCGTCCGGAACGATGCGGATGACGGTGAGCGAGTTCGCGGGGGCCTCGTAGTCGAAGGCAGGCGCGACGGGCAGGCGCGAGACGCGCGGGAGCACGGTGCGCGGGCTGCCGTAGTCGTTGACCACGTTGGCATCGGGGCCGGCGAGCACGGTGGCCTCGGCGGTGGCGGGGAGTTTTTTGGCGCCGGCCAGATCGATGTGGACGGGCCGCGGGGAAGCGGCGCCGTTGACGAGCTTGAGGATGATCGCGCCGTCGACGGAGTCCTTCACGCAGGAGGCGGCGAAGGTCGGGGTGGCGGCGCCTTCGAGGCCGGCGGCGATATCGTGGATGAGCGCGCCATCGAGGTAGAAGCGGACGCGGCGTCCGTCGGACTCGATTTTGATGTCATACCAGCGGTTCGACTCGATGCGGCCGGGGACGGCTTTTCCGACGAGGTTGCGGGCGCCGGTCACGCCGCGCTCCACACCGTGCTGGGTATTGCCCCAACCGCCGAGGTTCCACCAGTAGTGATCGGGGGAGTCGGTCTTGCCGACGCCGACGAGGAGGCCCTCGGCGCCGCCGGTTTTGCGGGCTTTGAGCGTTAGCGTGAAAGCGGAGCCTTCGCGGGGGAATGCGAGGCGGCTGAGGGCGGGTTGGAGCGACGAGCTCTGACGATAGACGCCGCCGCCGTGCTGCCATGAGCCGGTCTCGGCGTTCCAGCCCTTGGCGGCGGAATCGAAGTTTTCGACGAGCAGGGTTTCGGAGCCGCGGGTCAGGCGGATGTCGTCGAACTCGGCCTGGGTGTTCCAGGTGCCGAGGATGAGCGTGCGCCGGGTGGCGGCGTCGGCCACGGTGGAGATGTTCGTCGGCAGGTAGGTGTCGCCGCCATTCACGCTGAACAACTGTTGCACGTGATAGTTGATCGTCGGGAAGACCTCGGTGTTGGTGAAATAGATGAGGTCGGGGCTCCAGTGGGTGTGGTCGCGCTTGGCGAGGAGCGGGGCGTAGGAGGCGAAGCGCACGACGTCGGCGTTGCGCTCGAGGCCGGTGAGGTAAGCGGCCTCGGCGATGGTGGCGCGCAGGGTGCTGCGGCGCTTGTCGTCGAAGCCGGCCCATTCGCCGAGGTAGACCTTCGATTTGGCACGGTCGTAGGCGTCATAGCGTTCGAGGTTCTCCCAGAGCCACTGCGGGGACTTGTAGCCGTGCTCGTCGACCATGGGCAGGCGAAGTTCGTCAGCGATCTTCCAGCCTTTTTCGTAGTCCTCGCCTTCGGTGTTGGGGCCGACGGTGCCGATGACGGTGATCTCCGGGTGCTTCGCTTTCACCGCGTTGTAGATCATCTCGAAACGTTCGCGGAAGCCGGGGGTGATCTTGTCCTCGTTGCCAACGCCGAGGTATTGGAGGCCGAAGGGCTCGGGGTGGCCGGCGGCGGCGCGCTTGGCGCCCCAGGTCGAAGTTACGGGCCCGTTGGCGTATTCGATGAGGTCGAGCACGTCCTGGATGTAGGCGGGCATCTGGTCGAGGGGGATGCACTCCTGGCCCTGGTTCCAGCGTTTGCTCAGGCGGGCGTCGGTGTTTTGGCAGGAGACGCCGGCGGCGACGACGGGGACCGGCTTGGCGCCGATGTCTTCACAGAATTGGAAATACTCGAAGTAGCCGAGGCCGACCGTCTGGTGGTAGCGCCAGATGTTGGATTGGCCTTTGCGTTGCTCGACGGGGCCGATGGTGTCCTTCCAATTGTAAAGGTTGTCGAGACCGTCGCCATGGACGAGGCAGCCGCCGGGGAAGCGCATGAACTTCGGCTTCAGG
>CBIHRE010000296.1:0-6582 GCA_966212385.1 uncultured Akkermansia sp.
GAAGACGACGACAAGGACGACGTCGGTAATTGGGGCGAATAAAATGTTTCGCGCCCGGACACGCCTCCCGGGCCCGGCCTGCCGGGCCGGTTTCACCCTGATCGAGACGATCGTCGTCTTGATGCTTATCGGCATGATCGCCTCCGTGCTGATCAGCGGAGCCACCGCGCTCTTCAACAACGCCCGTGAGCAGGATCCCGAGACCGCCGTCCTCAGCCTCTTCCAAAAGATTCGAGGCGAGGCGGTGGAGAGCGGCCAAGTCATCGAGTTGAAGCCCCTGCCCGACGACGCCGGTTATATTTGGGGGACCGATGGCGTGGAGATGATGCCCAAGCGCGAAGGCTACACCGTGCGTCTCCTCAATCCCGAGATCGTCTCGGCTTCGTTGATCGGCGGACAACTCGAGGAAAAGGTGCTGCCCAAAGTGCGTTTTTATCCCGACGGCTCCTGCGATCCGATGCGTATCCAAATCCGCCGCGGCGAGACCCGCCGTGTGTATCCGATCGATCCGTGGACCGCCGCACCCTTGCCGCAAGGAGGGAAGACCTCGTGACGAAACGCCCCTCGCGTCGCGGCTTTACCCTCATCGAGGTGTTGGTCGCCCTCGCCATTTTCGCGATCGCCGCCGTCGTGCTCGGCGCGTCCTACTCCAATCTGATGCTCGCCCACTCGGCGATACGCGACCGCGACGGCTCCGAGGCGGATATTTCCTGGGCCCGAGAGGCCCTGCTCGCCGAGCCCGACCGCGCGGTCGTGGAGCGCGGCGGCGACATCGTGCTTCCCGACGGACGGACGGGCAACTGGCGCGCCACTGTCACCGCCACCAGCGTGAGCGATCTTTTCGACGTCACGCTCGAGTTGTCCGCCCCGCCGCCGAGCGGCAGCGGCGACCTCGTGCGCGTCTCCGAGAATCTGCGCTTGCTGCGCCCGACCTGGTCCACCGCCGCCGAGCGAAAGGACCTGCGTGACAAGGCGACCCAACGCATCAAGCGGCAACGGGAGGCCATGAAATGACCTCGCGCTCCGCCTCCGCCTTCGCCTCCGGCGTGGCACGGGCGTCCCGCCCGTGTTGCGGAAATGAGCAGGCGTCTCGCCTGCTCGCCTGGCGCGTCCTGCCCATGGCGCCTGCTCGCCGCGCGCGCGCCTTCACGCTCCTCGAGGTGCTGCTCGCGATCGCCCTGCTCGGCTCGCTGCTGGTGGCGCTCAATATGTTTGTTTTCTCCATGGCCGAGGTGTGGGGAAAAGGCCGCGAGGAGCGCCTCTTCGCCCAACACGCCCGCGCCGTCGCCACGCATGTGGAGGACCTGCTGCGCCGTGCCGCGCTCAGTCCGGAAGGCGGCGGACTCGAGGTGAAAGAGGTGAAGCTCGAGACCGGCGGCGAGGCCCCCGAGATCGCCTTCACGCTCGCGGAAGGCAGCCGCCTCATCGCCTGGCCGGAGTCCCCGCTGCCCGACGTGGAGATGTCGATCGGCGTCGCCGAGCGCGACGGTCTGCGCCTCCACTGGCAGTCCCTGCTCGAGCTTCACCGCGACACCGAGGCGCCCCGCACCGTCATCGTCTCGCCCTTTGTCGTTTCGATGGGCTGGGATTACTACGACGAGAATTTCCGTCGTTGGGAGACCTTGGAAACCCCCAAGCGCGAAGCCGACGGCACCTACCCCTTGCCGCGTCGCATTCGTCTTCGTTTCGCCCACGGCAAGCTCACCCTCGAGCGCGTGCTCCGCGTTCCCGCCGCCAAGGAAGGCGCCACCCGACTCTGACCATGCACGCCACGCTCCGGTCTTCCCGTTTGTCCAGCGCGTCCTCGCGACGCGGCTCCGTCATCGTCGTGGTGCTCGTCACGCTGCTCCTCGCCTCGATGATGCTGTTGAAGTTCTACGAGAACAGCGAGGTGGAGCTCACGCTCGCGACCCGCCAGGCCGACCGCGTGCGCCTCCGCGCCGACGCCTACGCCGCGCTCGAGACCGCGCTCGCCGTGATGGCGGAGATCAAGGCGATCGACGAAAATCTCTACTCGCCCGAGCAGGGCTGGGGCGACCCCTACGAGTATGCCGGCGAGTCGCCGCGCGAGGGGCTCGAGGTCTCATTCTCGTTTACCGATGAAAGCGGCAAACTCTCCCTACCCAACATGTCTTTTCAGGACATGGTCGAGTTCGCCCAGGTTCTGGGTCAAAACGAGACCGACGCCCGCCGCTTCGCCGACGGCCTCTACGCCTGGACCACGGCCGACCACGCGCCGCAGGACGCCGACGCGGAGGCCTCCCGTTACGAGCGCGAATTGCTCCCGCACACGCCGCCCAAGCGATCTCTCCGCTCTTGGGATGAACTCCGCGCCGTGCGCGTGGCCCGCGACTTCGTTTACGACCCCGAGACCGGCGCCCTCACCGCCTTTGGCCAGGCGCTGCACGACAACGTTTCCCTCTACTCCTTCGAGTCCGCGAACATCAACGCCCTCGCCCCGATGATCGGCACCGCGCGCGGCTGGGATGAGAACCAGAACAACTCCATCGCCGCCTATCGCTCCGGAAAAGGCCCTCGCGCACCGGGCGCGCCCTCGTGGTTCCGCTCTGTTTCCGATCTCACCTCCGTCATCGGAGCCAACGCCGAAGTCGCGGGGCTTGACGCCGTGGCCAAGCTCGTGCGCGTCGATGTCAACGTCCGCCAAGGCGCCGCGGCCATGCGTCTCAGCGCGCTCGTCGCCCTGGATTCCTCCGTCAGCCTGCCCTCCGCGGCCTCCGCCGACGGCACGCAAAACGCCAACGGTGGTGGCCAGAATGGCGGCGCCGGCGGCGGTCGGAACAACGGCGGCGGCCGCGGTAATAATAACGGAGGTGGTCGCCCCGGCGGCGGACAGGGCGGCCCTGGTGGTGGTCAGAATCCTGGCCAAGTCCGCCCCGGCCGCGGCCAGCAAAATCCCGGTGGCGGGCAGCGAAGTGGACTCCAGTCCGATGGAGCGGGCGCCCGCTCCAATGTTGGCCCTCGTGGCGGCATGACCCTCCAGCAAGCCACCCCGGGCCGGACCAACACCGGTGGCGGCGGCGGGAATCGTCCTCGCTCCGGCACGACAGGCGAAACCTCGGGCAACGGAACGGCGTCGGAGGAAAAGTTGGACTACCCTTTCACCATTCTTGAAATAATCGAATCCGCCGGGCCCGCGCCCGTCCCCGTGGCCGTCGAGGCCGAATCCGATCCCCAATCCTGATGTCCGCCCTCTCCCGCTTCCTGCCCGCCGTTCCCCCCGCGCCGCCCGTTCTCCTCGCGCGTGGCGACGCCTTCTTTGTTCGCCGGGTGGAGCTGGCCGCGGGCGAGCCGATCGGCCCGCAGGTCACGCTCGCGCTCGAAGGCATGGCGCCATTTCCGCCCGATCAGCTTTATTTCGGTCACCTGCCCGCCGCCGACGGAAGCGCCGCCCTTGTTTTCGCCGCCTTCCGCCGCCGCTTCGCCGCGGAGGAGACGGAGCTTTGGGACGGCGCCGCGCTGGTCACGGTCGAGTTCGCGCCCTTGCTTGCCGCGCGCCCCGGCGCCGGCCAAGGCTCCACCGATGGCGCCGTGCTGCATGTCGGCGAAAACCGGGTCTCCGCCCTCGCTTGGCGCGCCGGCCTCGAGCTCCCCGTTGCCGCCGTCTGCCGCGAAGGCGGCGAGGACGCGGTCGATGCGGTCCTCTCCGAACTCTTTGATCGCGCTTCGCTCCCGTCCGACGCCGAGGTGCGTCGCGTCGAGGGCGTTCTCGCCCTTGAATCCGCCGCCGATGGCGCTCTCCGGGCGACCGCGGGCGGCGTCGAGCTGGGCCCCTGGCCCGCCGAGTGGACCGAGACCTCCGACGTTCGCGACCCCGAATTTCTGGAAGATCGCCGACGCTCCGCCGTCCGCGACCAGTGGATCTGGCGCGGCTTGCTCGCCGCGATCGCCATCGTGGTGCTCTCCGCCACCATCGACATCGGCGCCGGCGTGCTTGGCGCGCTCACCAGTCGCCGCGAGGCCAAGATCCTGGCCCAGGCGGACGCCGTTCACCAGACCGAGACCCAGCAGACTCTCGCCAACCGTATCACCGAGCTCAGCGATAAACGGCTCATGCCTTTCGAGATGATGGCCATCATCAACCCCGCCCGCCCCGAATCCGTCGTGTTTCAACGAGCCATCGTCCGCAGCCTGCTCAAGCTTCAGGTCGAGGCGCGCGCACAAAACCCCGCGGATGTTGGCGCCTACACCGACGCGCTCAAGCGCTTGCCCGGCATAGCCTCCGCCGAGGCCCGTGATCAGCGATCCAAGGAGGGCGCGCTGGACTTTGTCCTCGACGTCGAGTTCACGCCCGAAGCGTTCAAGAACGGAGGTGCGCTGTGAATCCCGTCAAAGCTTGGTTCCTCTCCCGTGTTCCGCGCGAAAAACTTCTTGTGCTTGCGCTGGTCCTGACCGGAGCCGTCATCTGGCTTTCGTCCGCCGCCGACCATCTCAAGGCGAAGTTGAGTGCATTCCGCCGCGCCGAGCAGACCTTGGCCACCCAGCAGGTGTGGATCAACGCCGGTCCGCAGATACAAGAGGCCGCCGAGGCTGCGGTGAGGAACCTCGATCCCTCGAAAACATTCAACGCCACCTTCCTCGTGTCCGAGATCTTGGGTATGGCCGGTCGTGCCGGGTTCACGGTCAACACCGACCCGCCGCAGACAGATCGGTCTCCTCAGTTTGCTCTTCACACCATGCGCGTGCGGTCCAACCGAGTGGATCTGGCTTCGTTGCTTCGCTTTTATCAGGAGCTGGCCTCAAAGAGTCCCTACATCGCGATCAAGAGCGTCGATCTTCAAGGCGACCGGGCCAACCCTGGCATGGTCACCGCCACGATCTACGTTCAATCGGTGGAGCTGGTTCGCGAAGGCGCCGCCGCCCCCAAGGCAAAGTAGGGCCGTGCGCCAAGCGGCGTGCGCAGACACGCGCCCGCCCACCGTGATGGCGAAGGGCGCTTCCAGCCGGCTACCGCCATAAGGCCGGCTGTCGGGTCGAGGGCGGTCTTGCCTCGCTCCGTGCGGGCGGCTTGGCTTGGCGTTTCCCATGCGTTTCTCCGCCTTCATTCGCCGCTCCGGCGCCGTCGTTCCCCTCGTGGCGGGAATCGTCGTCGCGTCGCGCGTGTCGCTAGGGGCCTGAGAAAGCCGAAATCTTTCCGCCCCTTCGGCGCCGCCGGAGAGGGGCTTTCGCTCCGTTTCTTCAGGTGCGCCGGATGGCGGCGGGCAACCCGCTCTCCCAAACCACCGCTCCGATGTCCGACTCCCGTTCCGGCCCCGAAACCTCCGTTTTCGCTTACGCGCGGCGCGCGCAGGCCCTGCGCCCCAGCGCGGTGCGCGAGATCCTCAAGGTCACCGCGCAGCCCGATGTCATCTCCTTCGCCGGCGGCCTGCCCGCGCCGGAGCTTTTCCCGGTCGACGCGGTGCGCGCCGCCGCCGAGGCGGTCCTGTGCGCGGACGGCCGGGCCGCGCTGCAATACGGCGTCACCGAAGGGATTCCCGCCCTGCGGGAGTGGATCGCCGCGCACCTGGCCGAGAGCATCGGCTTGAAGGCTTCCGCCGACGAGTTGCTCATCACCCACGGCTCCCAGCAGGGCCTCGATCTCGTCGCGCGCGTGCTGCTCGATCCGGGCGACATCGTGCTGACGGAAAACCCCGCCTACCTCGGCGCGCTTCAGGTCTTCCAGGCCTACGAGGCGGAGCCGGTCGGCCTGGCCTGCGACGAGGCCGGCCTCGTGCCGGCCGCGCTGAGCGGGTGGCTGGCCCGATCCACGAAAAAGCCCAAGCTGCTGTATCTGATTCCCAACTACCAGAATCCCACGGGAGTCCGCCTCGCCGCCGGGCGCCGCGCGGAGATCGCGGAGATCGCGGCGCGTCATCGCGTGCCCATCCTGGAGGACGACCCCTACGGCCGGTTGCGCTACTCCGGCGAGGAGGCTCCGGCCATCGCCTCGCTGCCCGGCGGCGAGTCGACGATCTACCTTGGCAGCACCAGCAAGGTGCTCGCCCCGGGATTGCGCGTGGCGTGGCTCCATACGCGCGACGCCGCGCTGCGGGCCAAGCTCACCGTGGCCAAGCAGGCGAGCGACCTTCACACGTCCAGCCTCACGCAGCGCCTCGTCGCGCACTACGTTTCGCAACCCGGGCTCTTCGACGCGCACCTCGGTCTCCTGCGCGAAGTCTACGGCCGGCGCCGCGACCTGATGCTGGCCGCGCTCGCCCGCGAGATGCCGGCCGGCTGCTCTTGGACCAGACCCGAGGGCGGGCTCTTCCTGTGGGTGACCCTGCCGGCGGATTGGGAGGCCTCCGAACTCTTCGCGGAGGCGGCGGCGGCCAAGGTGGCCTTCGTGCCGGGCGATTCGTTTTGGGTCGGCGAGCCGAGGAGGAACACCCTACGGCTCAACTTCAGCAACGCCACCGAGGCCGCGATCGAGACCGGCGTGGCGCGGCTCGGCGGCATCCTGCGCGCGCGCGCGGCGCGGGGCTGACACCGCGAACTTTAATCCTAGGTGGACGGGCGCGGTCCCTGCGCCCGTTTCGTTGCCCCTCGTGCCACGGGCGGAGGGCCCCGCCCGTCCACCTGGGATGC
>CBIHRE010000297.1:0-6581 GCA_966212385.1 uncultured Akkermansia sp.
CAGGCGGAGGCGGCCGCGTTGCGACCCGAGTATCTGGCCGCGGAGGAGCGTCCGTGGTTCTTTCTTTTGCAAGGCATGGTGGCCGAGGCGGAGCGCGACGCCGCCCGCGCCGCGACAGCCTACGACCAGGCGCTGGCGGTCGCGAGTTCCGATTGGCAACGGGCGCGCCTGCGTTTGACCCGTGAGCGTTTGCGCCTGGCGCAGGGCGAGGTTTCCGAGAATCAGGCGAACGCCTTGCGCGAGCAGGCGGAGCGCTACGCGGGGCGCGGGGTGGGGGCGGACTACGCCGCGCAATACGCGGTGGCCCTGCATCTGCTGGGGCGGCGCGAAGCGGCGGTGGCGTATCTGCAGGGGCAGATCGGCGTCCTGCCGGAAGGTCTCGCCGGCGCGCGAGACGATCTACGTCTCGTGCTCGGTCTGATCGCGGGTCCGGCGCAGGGGCCGGGGCGCGTGGCTTTGGAGCAGATCCTGACCTCGGGTGTGGACGCGGGCGAGCAGCGCGTCGCCCTGCAACTGCTGTCGGAGGCGACGGATTCGGCGGATTCACGCCAGCGCCTGCGACGGATACTGGACGAACTGCTCGCCGCCAGGCCGGCGCATCCGCTGACGGAGGATCTGCTGGTGGCGCGCGCCGAGCTCGCCCTCGCGAGCCAGGACCATGCGCGGGCCGAGGCGGACGCGCGCGATCTGCTGGCGCGTTTCCCCGTGTCCGCGCAGCGGGCGCGGGCCCTGACCCAGCTCGCGACGGTGGCGTGGGACCTTAAGCGTTTCCGGACCGCCGCGGACTACGCGGCGCAGGCGGCGGGGTCGGCGGACGACGCGGGGGCGAGGGCCTCGCTCCGCCTGCTGTCCGCGGAGGCTTCGTATCGGGCAAAAGACTACACAAGCGCGGCGGAGGCCTACGCGGTGGCGGCGGAGACGCCGCCCGCGGGGGTGGCGCCGGCGGCGGTGATTTTCCAAGGGATCATGTCGCGCATCGAGGGAGGCCGGCTCGGCGAGGCGGCCGACGAGATCGATCGCCGCGCCTCCGACCCGCGTTTTGACGATACGGCGCGCTGGCAGGCGGAGTGGAATCTGGCCCGCGCCTTGCAGGCGGCCGGCCGCCACGAGATCGCGCGTTCGCGCGTCGCGCGGCTGCGCGCCGAGCCCGGGGCGGACTCCCGCCCGCCGGCCCTGCGCGCCCGCATGGCCTGGCTGGAGGCCCGTCTGGCCCAGGAGGGCGGCGATCCGGAGTCGGCCCTGGGCCTGGCGCGGCAGGTTCCCGCCGCCCTGCCCGGAGTGGACGAGGGGCTGGCTCGCGAGATCGCGGGGCAGGCGCGTCTGGTGGAGGCGGAGGCGCTGTTCGGCCTGGATCGGAGCGAGGAGGCGATGCAAGCGCTGCGGGCCTTGCGCGCGGCGGAGGCCAACACGGAGGCGGCGCTGCAGTCCTTCCTTGTCGAGGCGGATTACCTGGCCTCGGCCGGCCGCCTGGTGGAGGCGCAGGGGCTGCTGGTGCGATTCGCCGACGAGCATCGAGACCATGAATACGCGCCCGACGCGATCTTCCTGGCGGCGTTGAACGCGGAGCGTCGCGGCGAGGCGGCCTTTTTCCAGGACGCCTACCGGTTGCTTGAGGAGCAACTGGTGAAGCGCTACCCGAAGAGCCGGTTGATCTTCCAGGCCCGCATGAAGCAGGGCGACCTGCTGCGGCGACTGGGGGATTTCGCGGCGGCGCAGCAGATCTACGAGGACCTGGTGAACAACCAGTCCCAGCACGAGCGCATCCTGGACGCGCAGATGGCGCTGGCGGATTGCCACCGGGCGCAGGCGGCGCGGGACGCCTCGCATTTCGAGAGCGCGCTCACGATCCTGGAACGTCTCCGCGATCTGGCGGGGGCGCCGGTCGATCTGCGCGCGGAGGCGGGCTTCAAGCTCGGCGACATGCTCGCGGCGCGCGACCAGGCCGCGGCCCTCGCCGCGTGGTGGCCGGTCGTGGACTCCCTGTTGCTCAAGCCGGAGGCCTCGGCGCGTCTCGGCGCCGAGGGTCGCTACTGGCTCGGCCGCCTGCTGGTGCGGATGGCGGGCGTGCTCGAGCAGGCGGGCAAGGAGGACGAAGCCCGGGACGCCTGGCGGCTCGTGGCGGATCGCGGGTTGCCGGGGGCCGCGCTCGCCCGGGCGCGGCTCGAAGCCCGGCCGGCCCCCGCTCAGGGGGCGGAGGCGCCCTCTCCGTAGGTATTTTTCAAATACGTCGTAACCCAGGAATCATTCAATGGACTCGTCCCAACTCAGTCTGCTCTCGCGCGGCGGCCCGGTCATGTGGGTGCTGCTCACCCTTGGCGCGCTCGCGCTGGCGATTTTCGTGGAGCGGCTGCTTTACCTGCATCGCGGCCAGATCCGCTCCACGGAGTTTGTCGACGGCATCAAAAACATCCTCGCGCAACGGCGCATGGCCGAGGCCGTGACGGTGTGCGAGGAGGCGCCCGGCCCGGTGGCCGCGGTGATCAAGGCCGCCCTCTTGCACGCGGACGACGACGAGGTGCGGATGCGTTACGCGGTCCAGGATGCGGCGGTGACGGAGTTGCCCGCCTTGGAGCGGCGTTTGGGCGCCTTGGCGGCCATCGCGCACGTGGCGCCGCTCGTGGGCTTGCTCGGCACGGTGCTAGGCATGGCGACGACCTTCCGGGCCTTCATGGAGGGCGGGCACTACGCGACGGCGCAGGCGCTGGCCGGCGGCATGTGGCAGGCGCTGATCGTGGCGGGCACGGCGCTCGCGTTGGCCATCCCCGCGCATCTGGGCCACCATCTTTTGCATGGGCGGGTCCGGGCGATCGTTCGCGACGTCGAGTGGGCGGGCAACGAGATCATGCGCTACCTGTTGATCGACTATCGCGGAGCGGCGAAGGAGGCGGAGAAACCGTGATCACCCGCCCCCTTGATCTTTCTTCGCGCCTGAAGCCCGCGCCGCGCGGCATCGACGCGCTTTTTTACGTGAACGTCGCGGCTCTGGCGGTGTTTTTCTACGTCTTCGGCTCGCGCTTCGTGCTCGCGCCGGGCTTGGCGGTGGACTTCGCGCTGCCTTTGGCGGACGCGGCCGGGACGGCGCGTCTGGAGACCGACGTGGTCATCGCGGTGCCGGCGTCCAACATGGCCGTGGTCGACGGGGCGGTGGTGGATTTCAAGGGCTTGGGCGATTGGTTGCGTGCGCAGGCGGGTTCGGCGGCCGTTGTCGGGGCGCCCAAAAAGCGTCTGCTCGTGCAGGCTTCCGGTTCGCTGCCAGCGAGGGATTTGACCCAAGTGTATGCCTTGGCGGCCGACGCGGGTTTCGGCGGCGTGCTCGTGGCGACCGGAGACGCGGCCGTGGAGCGCTAAGGCGGGCGATCGTTTTACGCATGAGCTCACCTGCGCGCGCCGAACACCCTGTCCGTCGAAGGCATGGAGGCTGGTTTATCCCGGTCGCGGTCGCGCTGGCCGGGGTGGCGGCAATGACGCTCTTGGCAAACACGGTGCGGGTGCCGGGAACGTCGCAGGCAGATCAGGGCGCCAAGGGGACGGACACGCCGATGGCAAGGCGGGTGCCTGATTTGATTGTTACGCGACTTGAGTGGTTGCCGGCGGGGGGCGAGGTGCGGGAAAGCCTTCGCCTGCTCGATCCGACGCCCTTGTTCATGCCTGGTGGCAGGATGCGGGGCGCCCCCATGGCTTCCGATGGCGTGGTGGAGCGTCCAGGTGGCGGCGTGACCGAATCTGTCCCGGCGACCTTCGTTTTCACTGAAACGGCACCGGCAAAAGGGATCTTTCGTTCCTCGCTGCCGAATTCTCCGGCGGGCGCGGCCGAACGCGTGGCGTCTTCGCGGTGGTTCGAGGGCATGGCCCGGACCGACGGCGAGGCTACGAGCCCCGGTTCCGATCATATGGCTGGAGCGCGCATGGATGTTTTCCAGCAAGGCGCGGCGACGCCTCTGGCCGGCATCGAATTACCCGCCGAGCCCGTGCTTGAAGCGGAGCTTTGGCAGCCGATCGAGTTGAGCGTCCTCGTCAATGCAGCCGGGGCCGTGACGTCACCGGTGGTCATGGCCGGTTCGGGAGTGGGGGAGATCGACGATCGCGTGCGGGTTCTCGTGAAGCAGGATCTTCTTCCGCGTTTGCGCTTGCGGCCGGGGGTTTATCGCCTCGTCGTAGGCCCCTGAGGCGGGGCTTGGAAATTTATTTCCTTGAACTGCCAAAATTGCAGTTGACGGCCATGGGGTGGAATTAGACGTTCAGCGCCCTTTTCGTTTTTTGACCCTTTCCGGTTCGCCCAGATAGCTCAGTTGGTAGAGCACGCCCTTGGTAAGGGCGAGGTCGCCAGTTCGAATCTGGTTCTGGGCTCCAGGTCAAAAATCGGATTTTCCTAATCCACCAAACCACCAACGTCTCCAACTCCCATGGCCAAAGGCACATTCGAGCGCAAGAAACCCCACGTCAACGTCGGCACCATCGGCCACGTCGACCACGGCAAGACCACCACCACCACCGCCATCCTCGCCGTGCAGGCGCGCAAGGGTTTGGCCGAGGTCAAGACCTACGCGGACATCGCGAAGGGTGGCACCGTGCGCGATGCCTCGAAGATCGTCACGATCTCCGTTGCCCACGTGGAATACGAGTCCGACAAGCGCCACTACGCTCACGTCGACTGCCCCGGACACGCCGACTTCGTTAAGAACATGATCACCGGCGCCGCCCAGATGGACGGCGCGATCCTCGTCGTTTCCGCCGCCGACGGCCCGATGCCCCAGACCCGCGAGCACATCCTCCTCGCCCGTCAGGTCGGCGTTCCGAAGATCGTCGTCTGGCTCAACAAGGTCGACCTCATCGACGACAAGGAGCTCCTCGACCTCGTCGAGATGGAGATCCGCGAGCTTCTCTCCAAGTATCAGTTCGACGGCGACAACGCCACGATCGTCCGTGGTTCCGCCACCGCCGCCCTTGAGGGCAAGCCCGAGGGCGAGGCCGCCATCGGCGCTCTGATGGACGCGATCGACAAGGACATCCCCGAGCCCGCTCGCGAGACTGACAAGCCCTTCCTCATGTCCGTTGAAGACGTGTTCTCGATCACCGGCCGCGGCACCGTCGCCACCGGTCGTATCGAGCGCGGCATCATCAAGGTCAACGACACCGTCGAGATCGTCGGCCTCAAGGACACCAAGGAGACCGTCGTCACCGGTATCGAAATGTTCCGCAAGCTCCTCGACCAAGGTCAGGCTGGCGACAACGTCGGTATCCTCCTCCGCGGTATCGACAAGGATGGCATCGAGCGTGGTCAGGTCTTGGCCGCCAAGAAGTCAATCACCCCGCACAAGAAGGCCAAGGCTGAGATCTATGTCCTCTCCAAGGAAGAGGGCGGCCGTCACACCCCGTTCTTCACCGGCTATCGTCCTCAGTTCTATTTCCGCACGACGGACGTGACCGGAATCATCAATCTGCCCAAGGGCGTCGAGATGATCATGCCCGGCGACAACATCGCCGTCGACATCGACCTCATCGTTCCGATCGCCATGGAGAAGACCCAGCGCTTCGCCATCCGCGAGGGCGGCCGCACCATTGGTGCCGGTCGTATCACCGAGATCGTCGAGTAAGGCTCGCGAGATCGTTTGGAACACTCAGCGACCGCCGAGGCCCCTCACCGGGCCTCGGCTGCGTCGTCTAAAGCTTTTTCTTACAGGCGTGTAGCTCAATTGGTAGAGTAGCGGTCTCCAAAACCGTTGGTTGGGGGTTCGATTCCCTCCGCGCCTGCCACTTTCTTTAAATGAAAAACCCCTTCCGCAGTATCCGCATTTTCTTCGGCGAGATGGTCGACGAGCTCAAAAAAGCCTCGTGGCCGACTTGGACCGAGCTGCGCGACTCCACGGTCATCGTCATCGTGGCCTGCGTGATTCTCGGGGTTTTCACCAGCATCAGCGACTTCTCTCTCTATCAAGTCGTTGACCTCTGCACCTCCTGGGTTCGCTAAGGCCTGAATCTCCGCCGCCATGTCCACCCAGACCAGCACCATCCCGGGCGCCCAGTGGTTCGCCGTTCACACGCTCTCCGCTCAGGAGAAGAAGGTGAAGACCTACATCGAGAAGTTCAAAAAGCAGGAGGAGCTCGATGACTTTATCTTCGAGGTTCTGCTTCCGACCGAAGTCGCTTCCGAGGTCAAGAACGGCAAAAAAACCACCAAGGTCCGCAATCTTTATCCTGGCTACGTCTTCATCCAGATGAAGATGTATGACGAAGAAAACCGCGTCATCAACAAGCCTTGGTATTTCGTCAAGGAAGTCCAAGGCGTGATCGGGTTCGTGGGCGGAGATCGCCCCGCCGCTCTGCGTCAGAAGGAAATCGACGAGATCAAGGCCCGCGTCGAGGCCGCCGCCGGTAAGGAAGTGCCGAAGGTCACTTTCGAAGTCGGCGAAGAGGTCAAGGTCACCGACGGTGCCTTTGCGAACCTCACGGGCCGGATCGACGAGGTCGATCCCGAGCGCGGCAAGCTCAAGATTTCCGTTTCCATTTTCGGCCGCTTCACCCCGGTCGAGCTCGAATACGGTCAGGTCGAGAAGGTCTGATTTCTGCTCCGGGGTGACCGG
>CBIHRE010000298.1:0-6555 GCA_966212385.1 uncultured Akkermansia sp.
GAGCGTGTACGAGATGTTCCCCGTCCTGCGTACGCGCAAGGACGGACCGGGCGGTGGGTGTTTTTCGTAGTTTCGACGCCTACCGCCCGCCACCCATCCGCGTGCTTACTATGTTAAATGGCCGGGAAACGATTTATTTTCCGCAAGATATGGGGACGCGCCCGGTTCCGGAGCAGGAACGCAGCAATAGAACCTCCCAAGCGGAAGGGCCTGGACCATGAGGAGAGCGCGGAGCCGGGGACACCCTTGGCCGGCATCCCTGCTCGAAACGCCGCTAGGCGATGATCGCCGGCACGCGCGCAGGCAGCGTGGAGCCGTCCACCCAGGCGCCCTCGATCAGCACTTCGCGCGGAGCCTCGGGCTTGCCCCAGCCGTTGTGCAGAATGAGCGAGACCACCGATTCGCAGGCGGCTTTGCCGATCTCGAAGGGCTTCTGGTCGATGCCGGCGTCGGCGTTGCCATCGTGCACGCTCAAGGCCGCGAAACCCACGTCGCGCGGAATTTCGTAACCTGCTTGCTTCAGCATCGCCGGCACCTCGCTCAAATTGCTCAGGATCGCGTCGGGCTTTTCCTTCTCGATCCAGGCGCGCAGCCGTTCCGAGCCTCCGTTTTTCACCTCGGCCTCAGGCAGGCTCAGGAACGGCACCCGGTTTTGCTCCGCGAGATCCGCCTGCGCGAGCAGGACTCCGCTGAGGAACAATGTGCGGCGGATCGAATATTCGCTGCTCACGAAGCCGATGCGGCGGTATCCCCGCTCCGTCATTTTCCGGATCGCCAGCGCGGCGTTGTAGGTGTGCGCGCTGGTGACGAGGTTGACGCGCAGCTTGTCGAACGAATGGCCGAACTTGACCACCGCGAACTTGGCCCAATCGAAGGAGCTCAGGTCTTGGGAAAAGGTGCTCTGCGGCGGCGGGATCAGCACGCCGCGGATGTTGCGCGCCTGCATGATCTGCTGGATGCGGCCCACCGAGAGCCGCTCATTCGGCACCAGGCGCTCCAACCGGTAACCATGCTTTTCCGCGATGTGTTTCACGCCCAGCCAGTAGGCATGAAATTCTTTCCGGGTGTGCATCTGCTCCGGCGGGTCCCAGCAGCACAGCCAAGCGAGCGCCGACTGGATGCGCGTTTCCCGGCTGGTCCGCCGGTAGGTGCTTAGCGCCTGCAACATCGGATCGGGCCGATAACCCATCTTGCGGGCCTCCTCGCAGATTCGATCACGCAGGGCCGGCGACACGCGCGGCACCCCACGCAGGGCGTAGGAAACCGTGACGTGCGAAACGCCGAGTTTCGCGGCGATATCGCGCATGGTGACCCGCTTGTCGTCAGGCGGGGTTTGACTGTCTTTCTTGTCCACGGGACTGGAGCACAATTGGAGCATCGGGGCGGGGTATTGGTGGACGGGCTCGATCCAACGCCGAAACGACGATGGAACGAAGGCGGCAGGTGTTTGGGGCGGCCTTGATCAAACCACATCCGGACCCGGCGCGGTATGACTTGAACTAGCCATTGAACCCCACACGCCCGTCAAAACCGCCCTGCGGAAGGAGTTCCGCTCGCGCGAAACGTGTGGTCACCGTGCCCGGGTTCCCCGCCCGGGCCTTTTACTTGTTCAAATACTTTACGACCGCCTCCGTGCGCGTCTGCACATGGAGCTTCTCGTAAATCCTCCTCAAATGATTATTTACCGTATGTGGACTGAGGCCGAGCTGGTCGGCGATCTGCTTGTAGGAGAGTCCGCGGGCGAGATTCTCCAAAATCTCGCTCTCCCGCTTGGTGAGCATCTCCACGTCGTTGACCGGCTTCCGGATTTGGTGGAAGTGGGTGACCACGCGCCGGGCGATCTTGATCGACATCGGGGCTCCGCCGCGGTGCACGTCCCGGATCGCGGGAATCAGTTCCTCGGGCGCGCTTCGCTTCAACAAGTAGCCGCTCGCGCCGGCCCGCAGAGCCTCGAAGATAAGATCCGTGTCTTCGTAAGTGGTGAGGATGAGGCACTCGAGCCCCGGATGCGCGCGCTTCAGCCGGGCCACCGCCTCGATGCCGCTGCGCCCGGGCAAGTTGATGTCCATCAACACCACCTCAGGCGGGGTTTTCGCGATCCCCGCCTCCGCCTCCTCCGCGCTCGCGTAGGCGCCGAGACAGACGATGTCCGCCGCGAGCCGAAGCAACTTCAGCAAGGTTTCGCGGGTGGCTTGGTGATCTTCGACGAGACATATCCGAATCATTCGGGCGAGGAGGCCAAGGCGGACCGCTCCGCCGGAAGGGGCAACTCCAAAACCACCCGGGTCCCCTGCCCCGCGCGGCTTTCGATCCGGCATTCTCCGCGCAACTCGTTCATCCGCTCGCGCAGGTTTCGCAAACCTTCCGAGCCGATCCGCTTCGTGTCCGGATCGAAACCCCGGCCGTCGTCCTCGATCACCACACTCAAACGCCGCCCGTCCCAGGCCGCTCGCAAACGCACCGTGCGGGCGCCGGAGTGCTTGGCGGCGTTGTTGAGCGCCTCCTTCACCGTCAAAAAGAGGTGGTAGCGGATGTTGGCCGAAAGGGGACGCGGCGGCAGGTCCTCGGGAAGCTCCGTCTCGCAGGCGATGCGGGCCGCGGCCAGGAAGGAGGCCGCATACATGCCGATGTATTCGATCAACGCCGCGAGGTTGTCGTAGCGCGGATTCACCGCCCAAACGATTTCGTCGAGCGCGTCCACCGTGCGACGCGCGATGACCGCGATCTCCTCCAGATGGCCGCGCGCCGCCTCCGGAGGTTCCATGCAAGCGAGACGGCTGACCATGTTGATCTGCGTCAGGTTCGCCCCGAGCTCGTCGTGCATGTCCCGGGCGATGCGCGCGCGCTCGCGCTCCACCTCGCGCGCCTGCCGCAGACGCCGGATCCGCGCTCGAACGCGCAGGAGCACGATTCCCCGCACCAACCAAGCCACGGCCGCCAAACCCGCGATGACCGCGCTAAACTTGGCCGCGGACGTCTCCCACCATCTCGCCCGCACCGTGAAATCCAGCCCGGCGCTGGCGGGAAACCAGGTCCCGTCGTCCATCCCCGCCATGACCTCGAAGCGATAGGCGCCGGCCGGGAGATGCGAAAACGTCACGGAACGAAGGCCGCCGTTTTGCACCCAGCCGTCGTCGTCCACGCCCAGCAGGCGGTAGCGGAAGCGAAGACGCTCCGCCGGTCCCGCCTGCGGCCGGGTGTAGTTTATTTTCAGACGGGCCGCCCGCGGGGGCAGCTCAAAGGCGCCGAGATCGGCGCCACGCGCGATCAAGGCATCCCCGCTCCAAACCTCCTCGATCACGACCCGCCGCTCCACCGGCTTCTCGATCAGCGAGCGCAGGTCGATATCGAGCGCTCCCCGCGCGGTCGCGAACCACAGATGACCGTCGCGAGTGCGCGTTGTCGCGCCGCGAAACCCGAGCGCAAACTCGGCGCTCGGCACGCCGTCCGCCCGTCCGTAGGCCCGGACCGGCAACGTCGACCGGCGCCCGTCCAACACCGCATCCAGTCCGGCCCGCGACACCTGAAACAATCCCTCGGCGGTCCCTATCCAAAGATCGTCGAAGTCGCCCGGCGCGATCGTCCGGACGTCTCCGATCGGCAGGCCCGAGCCCTCCGGAAACCGGGCGACCCGGCCCGCGCGCCAGCGATAGAGCCCCCGCTTGTGCGCCCCGATCCAGACCGTCTCCGGACCGTCCGGAATGATGAAGCGGATCGGATCCCCCGCGCGCACGCCCGGCAACGCGACCGGCTCGAATTTTCCCCCGCTGCGCACGAAGACATGCCCGTCCAAGCCGCCCGCCCAGATTCGCCCCACCCCGTCCTCCGCCAACGCGATCAGCCGCGGCCGCCCCTCCGCCACCTCGACCGGCGCATAGTCCTCCCCGTGACGGATAAAGAGCGCGCCGCCCGTGGTCGCCATCCACAGATCGCCCGCCCGATCCGTCAGCAAGGCGGTGAGCGGCTGCCGGAAAGCCTCGCGCTGGAGCTCGCCGTTTTGCCAGCGCACCAGACCGCCCAGCGTGCCCAGCCACATCCCGCCCGCCGGGGCGCGGCTCACCGTCATGGTGGGCCACTCGCTGTCCCAGCCCGGTATCGGAGAGAAGGACCGGTTCGTGGCGTCGTCGCCTCGCACGAGCATGCGATTTCGGCCCGCCAGCCACAGCCGGCCCTCGCCGTCCTCGCAAATCGAATACGTGTCGGCGTCACGCATTCCGTCCGCAGTCGTCCGCAGGTGGAGTCGCCGGGGACGGAGGCAAAGCGCCCCGCCCGCCTGGGTGCCCGCCCAGAGCGCGCCCTCGTCGTCCTCGAAAAAGGAAATGACCGCGCTGTCGACCGGCACCCGCGAAATCTCGCCGTTCCGGTAGCGGATCAGGCCCGCGTTGTTCGTTCCCAACCAAAGCGTGCCCGAAGAGTCCTCGAACAGGGTGTGCACGGAAAGGGTCCCGATGTCCGCCACGACCACGTCCTTGCGCCCGTCCGCATGGTAACGCAGCAGGGAGACCCCGCGGATCGCCCACATGTCCTCCGCCCCGGCCGCCGCCAAGTGGACATAGGGTTCGCCCTCGGGATCGACCGGAGTGAAACGCCGCCCGTCGAACCACCCGCAGGCGTCGGTGTTGCCAAACCAGAGACGGCCCGCGCGCGTCGCGACCACCTCCGTGCGAGTCCCGGCCCTCCGCGCCGTGCTGAGCCCGTCTTCGCGGGAAAACCAGGCGACCGCGCCTCCGCGCCAACGCCCCGCTCGCGGCGCTCCGCCGGCGCCGAACCAGATGGCGCCCTCGCCGTCTTCGGCGAGCGCGTTGATCGGCTCCCCGTCCGGCGACTCCGGCACGACGACCTCGAAGCGTCCGGCGCTCCACCGCCCCACCCCGCCGCGAGCCGTCCCCACCCCAAGTGCGCCGTCGCGCGAGGCCAGCACCGCATACACATGGTCGCGCTCCTCCGTCGTGGACACCTTTTCCCAGAACGGCGTGAACCGCGCGCCGTCGAAGCGCACCAGCCCGTGGGGAGTCGCGAACCAGAGATAACCGTCTGCGGTCTGGGCGATTCCCATGATGCGGCTGTGCGGCAATCCGTCGCCGATGTCCCACGCCCGAACGAGGTAGTCCTTGGCCACGGGAATCTCGGCCCACGACGGTATCGGGTTCGCCAGAGCCAAGCCCAGCCACCCCAGACACATCCACACTAGGAGACAAAACCGCGCCACCACGCCGACCCTAGCCCTTTCGGCCCCCGGGCCAAGCCCGCAAAAACGCCACACGGTCTTCCCCCGCTCAGTCCTCCAAGGCCGCCGATAACAAAGCGGCCGCGCGTCCATGATAAAAGAAATGCTCCCGAAGCGCGGGGCGGAGATACGCGTCCAGCTCGCTGTCCAAATCCGCGGACCACGACAAGGGAAGCATGAGCGGATTCCTGAGTCGCTCCATCGTCTGACACGCGAAGGCGTCGGCGTCCGGCACCCGTTCGGACAAGACCGGGGCGATTTCCTCGCGAAGCACATCTTCCAACCAGCGCCAGAGCTCGGGATGATCAAGCGCATGAATCGGCGTCTTCACACCCAGATGCCTGGCGCGCATCTCCAGCGCCGCCCGGGCCGCCTTCACCATGCGTCTCGACCTCAGGCGATAAGGCGCCAGATCCTCCGTCAAGACCACCGCGGAGTGATCCCAAAAAGGTTGGTTCCCGAGGACCTCTATTCCCCAAAAAACATAGGGCTCCGTGGTCAAGCGCACCCGCATAAGCTCGGATCGAGGAACCATCCAACGCGACTCCATCACCACCCGATCCGCCAACGTGTTCAACCAACCCACACCTTGCCGGAGCCAATTTTCCGCACTCGGCCCCACCCGCCAGCGCCGCGCCAAAGCCAGCACCGCCTTCCGCAACCGGCCCCCGTTGCCCTCCTCGCCACCACACGGCACCACGGTGACGTCGAGAGCGTGACCTTCATGTCGCGCGAGCAGAAGGTCCAGAAGCCTCGCCACGTCGCCGCAGGGCGCACGATCCCGATGGGAACGGGTCCGGTCCCGATCACGCCAATCATGCCGCGCCATCGTGTCGTCCCACAGTATCCACCTGAGCTCCGGACGTCGCGCGAACGTCCGCACCGACGCCCACTCCGTGTCGGCACGCAAAACCCGCGAGACCACGTCCACGCTCTCCACTTCGTCTATCAGACGCCCGTCCATCGTTCCGCGGATCACGACCTCAAAACGGCCTTCTGGATCGGCGAACACATTCGCCTCGGAGCCGCCGGCGACCATGACAACCTGCCCCGGTATCGGCGCTTCGCCGCGGTTCGCCTGCGCGAGGATCAGGTCGGCCACCGCGCGCAGAAAGGGGCTGGCGCCAAACTGGAGAATCGAGTCGAGCATCGGTCAGGCCTCCGGCCCCGGCCGCCTGGGAAGCAGGCCTGCGCCCCGGCCGCCCCGGCGACCCGACGACTCCACGGAGAAAAAAAGACGCGCTGCGCTCACGGGCCAAAACATTCGCCTGCCAAGAGGCCCGGAGCCGCGCGCGGGCTCAATCGCCCCTCCGGCTCCCAAGTTAGTT
>CBIHRE010000299.1:0-6538 GCA_966212385.1 uncultured Akkermansia sp.
CGAGGTGGAGCTGGAGCGGCGAGGCGCCATCGACTTGGAGGCCGCGGTCGAAGACGAGCACCTGTCCGCGCTCGGGCAGGGTGACATCGATGGCGGCGGGCGCGGGATCGGCGGCGAGCTGCTGGTCCACGATGCGGGCGGCGATGCCGCGGAGGGCGGTGGTCTCTTCCTGCGTGTTGCCCATGAGGAGCTGGTCGACCTGTTTGGCGTCGTATTGGAGCGAGCCCTGCATGAGCAGCGGGTTGAGATTCGCGGCCTGCTCGATCTGGGCGTTGGCGACGGCGTCGAAGCTGTTGTCGAGGTAGAGACGCTGGCGGCGGGTGTTGAGGCCGACGACGGCCTGCTGGGTCTTCAAGGCGCGCAACTGGACGCGGGCGTCCTCGTTGGTAGCCTCGTCGAGACTGGAGACCTTGGCCGCGCGGCTGAGCACCTCGCCGGCCTGCTGCTGCTGGCCGTTCAGGAGGAGCGTGTTGGCCTCGGCGATCAACTGCACGGCCTGTTGCGACTCGGTTTTGCGCTTGGCCGATTCCATCTCGCGGTAGTCGGAGAGCTCGGCGAGGTCGGACCAACGCGATTCCTGGAGGCGCAGGCCGCCCTCGTAGCGGGCGAGCTCGCGGCCGGGGGGCAGGACGACGCGCCAGGAGATGTTTTCCAAGGGCGTGTTGAGGCCGGGCCCGTGGAGCTCGATGGCGCCGTTCTTCGCGGCGGGCGTGAGGTAGACGAGCCGCACGACGGCGCCGCGGTCGTCGGCGGTGCGCGGCGAGACGTGGAGGAGCCAGTCGTCGCCCTCGCGCACAGTGGCGACGCTCTCGCCGTTGACGAGCGAGGCGAAGAGCCGGGCGGCGGCGGGCAGGCGGACGCGGAGCGTGGTCTTTTCGCGCACGTCGAAGTTGAGCTCGGCGGCGGTCGCGGCGGCTCCGTCGTTGGAGAAAAGGGTGATCAACTGTCCGCCGGTGACGCGGAGCTTGAGGGCGTCGGCGATTTCGTGGCGACGGACGACGACGGAGAGCGGACGCTCCGGCTCCGCGACGCGGAAGCAAAGCGCGGGCACGCTGCGGTCGGCGCGGTCCTGCAACGCGGCGGGGACGGAATTCCAGTCGGCGCGCTGCCAGCCGCGCGGCAGCTCAGGAGCGTCGAGTTCGAGGCGACCGGCGGCGCGGACGGCGACGAACTGAGCGGCCTGCCGCACGTTGGCGAAGACGGGCGGGGCGACCTCCTCGCGGCCTTGATCGCGCGCGGCGGGACCTTGGTATTCGATGGAGACCTGCGTTTCGCCGATGATGCCGCGCTGGAGGCGAAGTTCCCACCAATCGGGGGCGTCGGGCGCGGGGACAAAATCTCCGACGGCGGGACCGCTGGCGCGCACGGTGCGGGCCTGCTCGGGCGTGAGACCGGGGAGGCGGAGGCGAAGGGTTTTCACCGCGGCGTTTTCCACGCGGTAGCGGAGCGAGAGGCGGGTTAGCGTCTGGCCCTCGCGCGTGGTGATCTCCTGCAAGGACTGCACGGTGACCCAGGGCTCGAGCGCCTCGATGCCGACGGCGAGTTTCCAGTCGGCCTGAAGGAGGCGGAACGCGAGCGCGCCCTCCTTGTTGTTGCCGACCTCGCGTGGGTCGATCTGCGAGACGTTTTCGCGCGCGGCGGAGCGGAGGCGCAGGCCCTTGGCGGGCACGACCTGGAGATCGCCGGCCTGGCGGGTGGCTTCGCGGAGGAGGAGGCGCGGCACCTGCCAATCCGCGCGCGCGGCGGGGGCGGGGCCGGCGAGGGCGAGCGAGAAGGACTGTTCGCCGAGCGTGCGGCCGTTGAGGTGCAGCGTGACGATGCGTTGGCCGGCGTCCTCGGCCTCGGTCCACTGGGCGAGGGCGGGGCCGGAGAGCGACTCGACTTCGAGTCCCGCGGGCAGGGGGAAACTGAGTTTGAAAAGACCGACGCGCGTGATGGTCACGGCGAGATCGGCGTTGAGCACGAGGCGGTCGTCGCCGAGCGAGAGGAGCTGGCGGCTTACGACGCGCACCTCGGGGGCGACGGCGGCCACGCGCAGCGAAAGCGCGCCGCCCTCGGCGTCGTGGCGGTAGACCTGGTGGAGGAGCGCGAGCGGCTTGTCATCGCGGCTGCGCGGGAGCAGGCCGGCGTCGAAGTCCTGGGCGTTGACCGCCGAAGCGCCGGGGGCGCGTAGGGCCTCGGGCTGGGCGTCGTCGCCGAAGCCGAGCGCAAGCAGCCCCACGGAGCCGGCGGCGCCGCGGACGCGGAGCGCTTGCACGGTGAGATCGTAGGGAAGCGCGGCGGCGGCGCGCTGCGTTTCGACGACGAGGCTGAAGGGCTGGCTCTGCGCCGGCTCGACGGAGACGCGCAGGACGCGCGATACCGGGTCGAAACGCCAGGCGCCGGCGGGACCGCGGCCGACATCGCCGACGGTGAAGCCCTCGGGCACCTCGACCTCGAGCGAAGAAACGCGGCCCTGGACGGGTTTCACCGCGAGGCGGGCGTAGCCGTTGACGACGCCTGGGCCGGGCACGAAGAGGCTGGAAGTTTCCGCGAAGAAGCGCACGGGCTCCGCGCCGGGATCGCGGCGACGGGCGCTGAGCGTGACGACCGAGCGGCTGCCGGCGCCGAGCACGAGGGAGGCTCCGCTTTGGTCGGAACCCGCATAGGACGCGGGGATCACCTGCACGGCCTGCGGGGAGCCGAAGTCCCAGCCGCCCTCGTTGAAGCGGGCGTCGATGCGGTTCACCGCCGCGGGGCCGGTGGGGACGACGATGCCCTTGGCGGGCTCGGGCACGGCCAACTCGTAGGTGAAGTGGGCGGTGAGCGCTCCGGCGCGCTCGGGCGTGACGAGGTAGGAGACGCCGCCTTCGCGGGCGACCTTCACGACCTTGAGGCCGTTGCCCTCGAAGCTGGTGAGCACCGCGGGCGAATCGAGGAGGAGAAACGATTCTCCCGGGCGGCCTCGAACCTCGATGTCGGCGACGGACAGCAGGCGGCCTTCACGCAGGCTCCAGTTTTGCACTAGCCGCTCGGCGGCGGTGGCGGAGCTCGTGGAAGCGACGGCGGGGGGCGGGAGGGCCTTTTGCTCGGCACGGGCGGGAGTCGGCGAGCCGAAGGACGCGGCGAGCAGGCCGGCGACGAGGATCAGCGAAAGCGCGGCGGGTGCGGCCGGTGCCTCGGGCGGAGCAGGCGGCGGCGCGGCGGGGCGGCGGGAGCGCCACGCGCGCCAGAGGCGGAGCAGCACGGCGGGAACAAGCGGCAGCGCGGCGATCGCCGTAGTGAGGAAAAAATACACGGCGCCGCCCGGCTGGAGAAGCAGGCCGAGGATAAACAAGGCGGCGGCGAGCGCGGGCCAGACGGCGCGCAGCCCTGGCGGGCGGCCAGCGAGGCCGGCGACCGTGACGACGAGGGCGCCGGCGAGGGCGGCGGCGCCGGGCCAGGAGAACGCGGCGCGCCAGGCGGGAACGTTGGCCACCTCGATGGTCAGAGCCTCGTCGGAGGCCGGCAGCGTGGTGGCGTAGGACGGAGCGGCGAGGGTTTCGCGGCGGTAGTGGGTGGCGTTCTTCGCGTATTCGGCGGACACGACGAGGACGGCGAGCGCGGCGAGGAGCACGAAGGGCGTCCAACGGATGCCGGGGGCGCGCAGCGCCAGCGCGGCGAGTCCGAGGAGGCCGACGAGGCCCAGGGCGGGGACGATGGCGCGGGAGGCGAGCCATTCGAAGCCGTCTTCGGTGACCACAGGAGCGACGAGCCCGGCGTTGCCGCCGCGGGGCAGGAGGCGGCGTCCCTCGTCGGGCGCGAGTGTCCATTCGCCGACGACGAGCGGGGCGGCGACGCGCGGCGCGACGAGGCGGACGTTCGAGGCCGAGGCGCCGGCGGGCTGGCCGAGGCGGAGGAAGACCTCGACGGGTTCGTTCGGATTGAGGCGCGGCGGGAGCGGCACGAGCGTGGCGTTGCCGTCGCGGCGGGCGTTGACGGGCTGGCCCTCGGCGCTGGCGTCCCAGAGTTTCACGTCGGCCGGGAGCGTGAGGCGAAGGGCCTTGCGGCCGCGGGTCTTGATGAAGAAGCGGGCCTCGGTGACGACCTCGCCGTCGCGAGCGACGCGGCTGGAGAAGCGGGCGACGTCGACGACCTGGTCGATAGGGTCTCCCGGCGCAAACCACTCCACGCCGAGCTCAAGGGAAAAGGGGCGCGCGGTGTATTGGTAGACGGCGAGCGAGGGCGAGGTGGTGAGCAGGCGATATTCGGCGGGCAGCTCGGCGGGCTCGAGTTTCAGGAGCGAGCCCTCGGCGCCGCGCACGGTGGATTTGACCTGAAGCGGGCTGACGACCTGCACGTAGCCGCGTTCGGATTGGACGTTGATCGGGCGGACCAGACCCGGGCGGAGCGAGCCGCCGCGGGCGCCCATGGTCTCTTCAAAGGTGACGAGGAGCGTGGCGGCGCCGAGGACGGGCTGGTGCAGCGCGACGATGAGCTCGTCGCCCTCGCGGCGCCAGTCGCGACGGACGTTCTGGCCGATGACGTCGATGTTGCCGGCGCCGGGCGGGAGGGCGACGCGCCACTCGGTGGCGGGCGCGCCGACGACGAAGTAGTTGAGCAACACGCT
Source organism: uncultured Akkermansia sp. (assembly GCA_966212385.1). Lineage (GTDB taxonomy): Bacteria > Verrucomicrobiota > Verrucomicrobiia > Opitutales > Opitutaceae > IMCC26134_A. Next base: position 4,589 of record CBIHRE010000299.1, read on the forward strand.
GGCGTAGGCGACGCCCTCCTTGAGCGAGTAGAGATGGAAGACGTCGGCCTGCACGCTCTGGCCGAGCGCCTCGACGGAGAGCCGCGCGCTCCAATCGGCGGAGCGCAGGCGGAAGGCTTGCTGGAGGCCGCGGGTCTGGCGCGGGAAGTAGGCGAGCGGCACCTCGGCGAGGCCGGTGGTGGCGAGCGGGGCGAGACGGAAGCCGGCGGCGGCGACCGCGCCGACGTGGCCGCGAACGGACTTGGCGTCGGGGAACTCGAGACGTGGCAAGGTCCACTCGCCGGCGGCGGGCGGGAGGTTTTTTTCGAGACGCAGGCGGACGAGTTGGCGACCGGAAACGGGGTTGCGGAACAAGACCTTCAGGCGGCGCAGGCCGGAGTTTTCCGCGGCGGTCTCGGCGACATAGTCGGCGACCTCGGCGCCCTCGACGGCGAGAATCGCGTGGTCGGCGGGAACGAGGACGGTCCAGTCGCGAAGAGGAGCCTCGCGGACATCGAGCTCTAGCTCGGCGTTGAGGATGCGGTTGGTCTCACCGAGTTCGTAGAGCGCGACGGAGGAGACGGAGATCTCCGGCATGATCTGGCTGGCGACCACGCGGAAAGCGCGCTCCGCGGCGGGGAATCGATAGACAAAAACCTGGCGCGCGTCGGCCTCGGCCGCGCCGCCGGGGAACTGCGCGGGCGCGAGCTGGAGGAGGCCGGCGAGATCGACGACCTCGAGGCGAACGGCGCCGCTGTTGGCGACGCGGACGAAGCCGGAGTGGCGCACGCCTCCCTCGGGGACGAGGCGCAGCGGCTCGGCGCGCACGGGGAAGGCGCCGAGCGGGCTCTGGCTGCGGACGGTGAAGGAGGCCTCGGCGGAGAGCGGGCGGCTGAGCTTGAGCTCAAGGATGCGCACGGAGCCGGTGGTTTCTTTGTCGTCGGGAGCGGCGAGGACTTGCCAGCCGAGAAGATTGGCGCCCTCGACGCCGACGATTTCGCCCGGGCCCTCGATGCGGAGTCGCGCGCCGGTCATGCGGCCTTGGAGGACGCGAAAGCCGATGGCGGAGGATTGGCGGAGCAGGCCGGAGCCGACGCGGACGTCGGAGAGCTCGGTGCTGGTGAAAAAGAGGGCGGCCTCGGCGGCTTCGCGGGTTTGTTTCCAACCGAGCGTGGCGCGGCCGTCGGCGGGGAGAAAGCCCTGCCAGTCGTTGTTGCTCTTGTTGCCTTTGCCGGGGACGACGCCGGTGTTTTTGTCGAACGCGATTTCCGTGGGCAGTCCGGAGAGGACGAGCGGGATGGCGGTGCCGGCGGGCACGGTGAAATCGAGGCGGCGCCAGTCTCCGTCGGCGCGGACGGCGGCGACAAAGCGTAGGGCGACGGAAACGGAGCCCTTGCGGGTGAAAACGAGGTCGTAGGCGGCCTCCTCGGTCGGTGCGTTCGGGTTGACCAGCTCGATGTTCCAGCCGTCGCCGGAGGTGATATCGACGGGAGCGGCGCGGCCGGAGAGGAGCCGCAGGCGGGCGCCTTCGCGGGGCACGAGCGCTTGGGCGGTCAGGTTGAACAGGACTCCGGACGAATCGTCGGTGTAGGCGCCTTCCAGACGGGCGGAAGCGAACTCGGCCTCGTCGGAGGCGGCGCCGCGGCGGGCGAGCGAAACGACGAGGCGGGGCGAGGCGTCGGAGGCGAGGGTGAAGCGGCGTTCGCCGGGCGCGGCCTCGGGCGCGGCGGCGACCAGGCCGGCGAGCTCGGCGTAGCGCAGGTCGAGCGTGGGAGCGGCGCGGACGAGAAGGCGCGAGGAGAAGCCGACCGCGTCGCCGGAGGTGATCAGCGGAAGCGTGGCGCGGCCCGGCAGGGCGGGGCGCTCGATGCGGGTGCGCACGGTGAACTCGAGGGTGGTGCTGGCGCGGGGATTCTCGTCGGCGTTCTTCTTCGCGGTGGCGGGCGGGGCGACGAGGCGGAGATCGAGAAA